>JBKPMA010000168.1:0-5596 GCA_046731935.1 Acidobacteriota bacterium | reverse complement strand
TAGTAAAAGCCGATCACGAAGGTGTTGATCAGCACGAGGCGCAGCACGAGCGTGTACGTGCCCGTGTGAAACAGGTGGTGGCCGAGGAGCGGCGCGCCGAGAAGCCCGATCGCGAGCAGGGTTCCGTTGGTGACGACCAGGAACCAGATCTGGGTGCTTGCCAGGACCTGCCGCGCTCTTTGATCGGCGCAGTCGTAGTACAGCCGCATGAACGAGGCGTCGATGCCCCATCGGAACAGGATCTTCGTCACCACCTCGGTCGTGAGCAGCAGCGACAGCACGCCGTAGTCGTCGGGCGAGAGATAGCGGACGTAGATCGGCAGCAGGAAGAAGCTGATGATCGTGGTCGCGACGTCGCCGAGCCCGTAGATGACGAGGTTCGTGAAGAGCTGTTTGACTTTGGCGAACACGTCAGTGGGCCGGCTTCCGCAGGAGGATCACGGCGAGAAATCCCCATCCTGGCACCGGCAGCAGCCGCGTGAGCCAACGGTGCAGCCAGGCCAGCTGCGAGGGACGCCGCCGGATGAGACGCGTGAGGACGGGCACCGTCGGAAAAATGCCGCGGTACTGAACAATCTCGAACCCCGCGCGGCGGGCGAGCGCGAGGTATTCAGAAGCCGGCCGGTCCCCCGGATGCTTGGCCTCGCTGGCGGTGCGGATGAAGCTGCCGCGCACGAGGAAATGAACCCGCGACTGCAGGTGCGCGAGGTTCGGGACGGTGATGAGCAGTTCTCCACCCGGCGCCAGGACGCGGAAGAGCTCGGCGACTGCCGCGGGCTGATCTGCGTGCGTCAGATGTTCCAGCACGTCGAGACAGAGTGCGCGATCGAACGTCGCGTCACCGTACGGCAGCGCGGTGACCGATCCGCGGCGCACGGCGGGCGAGGAGTAGTTGTCGTCTACGCCTTCGATCGCGAGACGATTCGCGTACGCCTCGACGAGCACACCTTCCCCGCAGCCGGCGTCGAGCACGCGCGTGCCTGCTGGCAGCGCGTCCAGATATCGACGGACCCGCGCCATCTTGGCGAGATAGGTCGGGTAATAGTCCCAGTGTGGGTCGGGATTGCGGTGGTAATCGCCCCGGACGGCGTACTCGCCGTCCCGAACATCGCTCGGGGCCGTGGGGGACATCGCGTCGGGAATTATCCCCCGAAAGATGGGGTCGCGAGGATCCCGACCCCAATTGCAGCTACTGCGGCTGTTCGTTCTGCTGCTGCTGCGGCTGGATCTGGCCGGGATTCGGATTCGTCACCGTACCGGGCTGCATCGGAGACGGCCCGGGCGGCTGAACCTGAGGTGTGCCTTCGCCGTTCTGCGGCTGCTGCTGCTGTTGTTGCTGCTGCTGTGGCGGCTGATACGCGCGCAGAGGGTTCGTTGGGTCCGGCGCGACCGGCGGCGGGACTGCGCCAGGCACCACCACGTTGCCATTCGGCACCATCCCCTGCGGGTTACCCACGAAGCCGTTCGCTCCGGCCGGCATTGCCTGATTGGGCTGTTCGCCAGGCATACCAAACGCGGGTTGCTCCATTTGCGGGCCGACGGGCTCGTCGGAATCCTCACCCGGCTGGAGGTCGACATCCGGCTGTGGCTGATACGCCGGCATCATGCTGCCTGCCATGCCGGGCGGCTGCGTGCGCGGGCCGTTCGTGGCGGGCGGAGCGGAGCTCGTGGGCATCACCATGATGCGATCGAACGCCGATGCGCCGAGTACCGCGGCCATGCGGGGCGCGGCGAGGTAGCCTGCTACGGAGTGCAGCACGATGTCGAGCGCCTGCTTCTCGGGCACGCGATTCAATTCCAGCGTGACGGGCGTGCCGACGACCTTCTCACCATTGGTGATCTTCGTCTGGCCCCGGCGCGCCCACTCGGCCAGTATTTGTCTGACCGGGACGTCATGCGCCTTGAGGGTGACGTATCCGTCCTGGAACTCCAGCCGCAGGTCTCCGGCGGTGGCGGGCCACACGAACCCCAGGCTCAACAGCAGCGCCAGAGCAGCAGCTTTCATGGTGATCCGAGTATACGCCCGCGTGGTGAGTCCGGCGAGCTGAAGAGGGGTCGGGCCTTCGGGGTCGGGCGCGCGACCGCATGCAGCCGCGCGCACCCTAGAGGAGCTTGCTCACCCAGAGCGGTGAATCCTTCTTGGGTAAATCGCAGGATCGGCAAATGTCGGGACCCCCGCTCTCGAGGTGTTCGCGACGCACCGCCCGGTAGCGATCCGAATTCCAGATTTCCTTGATCGTGGACGTTCGGAGGTCGCCGAGCACCGTCCGGCCATCGAAGTCCGCACAGCACAGTGACACTCGGCCATCCCACAACGCGGTGAACGTGAGCCACGGCCGGTAGCAGGGATAGCGGACGTCGGAGGTCTGATTGAGCGTACCCGCCCAGTTGTGCAGATCCGTCACGTGGATTTTGTCCGCGATCGTGCGCCAGTGCTCGATGAACGCGTGCTCGTCTTCGGAGTTGTTCTGTCGGACGAACGACAGGATCAGTTTCGGCCGAACCTTGCCCGCCTCCTGGCGCAACCGGACCAGCCGCTCGATGTTCGCGATCACCTTGTCGTACTTGAGACCGACGCGTGTGGCCTCGAAGACTTCGCGCCCCGAGGCGTCCACGCTGATGTTGATCGCATCGAGACCCGCCTCGATCATCCCGCGTGCGGCCTCCTCGGTGATGAGCGAACCGTTGCTGATCATGCCGACCTGCGGAATGCCCTTCTCCTTCGCGTACCGCACCTTCTCGACGAGCGATCGATCGACGAACGGCTCGCCGTAGTTGTGCATGCGGACGTGCTCGATCCCGAGCTCCGCGCATTCGTCCACGAGCTTCTTGAACAGGGGCAGGTCCATGATCCCCTGCTTGCGTGCCATGTCATCGCGGGGACAGAACACGCACTTCGCGTTGCAGATGTTGGTGCTCTCGATCTGGACGATCTCGGGCATGGGCGCGACATCGCGGCCGGTGGCGAGCAGCAGCTTGCGGACAGGCTTCGCGCCGGTCAGCAGCGCCGATTCAACACCCGTCCTGAGTCGCTTCGAAATGCTCACCAGCCAGACCTGCTATCGCTTCTGGAAATAGTCGATCACGCGCGCCAGGGTCTCGTCCAGCTGAACCTTGGGCAGATAGCCGATCAGCGCACCGATCTTGGTCAGATCAGGCACGCGTCGCGGCATGTCCTCGAATCCGGCCTCGTACGCCTGATCGTACGGCACGAGCACGATCTCGGACTGCGACTGCGCCAGCTCGCGCACGCGTGTGGCCAGATCGAAAATCGAAATCTCGTGCGGATTTCCGATGTTGAACACCTGGCCCACGGCACGCGGTTCCTGTACGAGCTTGACGAGCGCGTCGACCACGTCGCCCACATAGGTAAAGCTCCGCGACTGCGTCCCATCGCCAAAAACCGTGATGGCCTGTCCGGCCAGCGCCTGACGCACGAACGTCGGAATCACCATCCCGTACTGGCCGGTCTGCCGCGGGCCGACCGTGTTGAAGAAGCGGACGATGATGACCGGCAGCTTCTTTTCCTTCCAGTACGCGAGCGCAAGGAACTCGTCGATTGCCTTGCTGCATGCGTACGCCCAGCGGTGCTTGGTCGTGGGCCCCATCACGAGATCGGCGTCTTCCTGAAACGGAACGGCGACGCTCTTGCCGTACACCTCGGACGTGGATGCGATGACGACGAGCTTCTTCTTCTTGTTGGCGTTCCGCAGGACCACTTCGGTACCGTGCACGTTGGTTTCAATCGTGTGCACAGGCTCTTCGACGATCTTTTTCACGCCAACGGCGGCGGCGAGATGAAACACCACGTCGCTGTCGTCGATGAGCTCGGCCAGCAGCGATTCGTTCTCGACCGCGTCGATGACGTACGAAAATCCCGCGCGGCTCTTGAGATGCGTGATGTTTTCGATCGAGCCCGTCGACAGGTTGTCGAGCGCCATCACGCGATGGCCCGCGTCGAGGAGCGCCTCGGCCAGATGAGATCCAATAAAGCCGGCACCGCCGGTAATGAGTACTCGCATTGCACGTCGGGGAAGCGTCACCACTGCCAGGCGGATCCGGCGGGTGCGCGACAGACCATCATACAGCAGGCGCCTCTCGAGGCCGGTCGGCCGGTGGCCTCCGAACTGTCGCCAACTCTCAGAACTGGAAGTAGATGAAGTCGGCCCCGCCGAAATTGCCGAAGAGCAGCGTCAGCCATCCCGTCGCCGCGTAGATCGAGTACCGCAGGGGCAGCGGGAGCTTCCGCACGACGAGCAGATCGTCGCACCAGGCCTCGATGGCGTGGATGGCGACAAACGGCAGCGTCACCAGCAGGAACGGCACCAGGAGCCCTGATACGTTCAGAGACGAGGGCGAAAACCTCGTCCCGATCGCACCGGCGAGGTCCAGCACCTGGCCAAACGACTGTGCCCGGAAGATGAGCCAGCCGAGGCAGGTCAAGTGGAACATCACGAGCCATCCAATGAGCCGCGGCCCGATCGCGTTGACGAGATCGAGAGACGCCCGTCCCTTCGCGATCCGCCATTCGTCGAGCGTTCTGTACGCGATGAGCAGCACACCGTGATACGCACCCCACGCAACGAACGTCCACGCCGCGCCGTGCCACAACCCGCCGAGCACCATCGTGACGAACAGATTTCTGCGCGTCTGGGCTCGAGTGCCGCGGTTGCCGCCGAGCGGAATGTACAGGTAGTCGCGGAGCCACGTGGAGAGGCTGATGTGCCAGTTCCGCCAGAACGCCTGCGGCGTTGACACGAAATAGGGGAAGCGGAAGTTCTCGATCAGCTCGATGCCCATCAGCTTCGACGTGCCGCGCGCGATGTTCGAGTAGCCCGCGAAGTCGCCGAGAATCTGAAAGGCGAACGCATAGGTGCCGATCAGCACATCGACGCCGGGCGGATGCGCTCCCGGCGCATAGACGCCGGCCACGAGCGGCGCGAGATTGTCGGCGACGAAGATCTTCTGCAGGTATCCCCAGGCGATGAGCCACAACCCGTCGCACATCTGCGTCGTCGTGATCCGGCGCTCACCCGCAATCTGCGGCCGCAGGCGCGTCGCCCGCAGGATCGGTCCGGCGACGAGGTGCGGAAAGAACGCGACGAACACGCCGAAGTCCACGAGATTTCGTGTGGGCGGGATCTCACCTCGATACACGTCGATGACGTAGCTCATCGTCACGAACGTGTAGAACGAAATCCCGATCGGCAGGAGCACGCGCAGCGTGACGAAATCAGGATGCCATCCCGCGGCGGCCACCAGCGTCGAGAGGTTCTGCGCGAAGAAATTGAAGTACTTGAAGAAGCCAAGAAGGCTCAGGTTGAAACCGATGCTGACGACGAGCAGCTGCCGGCGGCGCCGTGGATCCGCCGAAGCCGCCATGGCACGTGCGCAGGTGTAGTCGACGAGCGTCGACAGAATCAGCAGGCCGAGAAAGCGCCAATCCCAGGCGGCATAGAAGTAGTAGCTCGCGACGAGCAGCAGTACGTTCTGCGCACGGTGCGGCAATACACGGTACAGCGCGTAGACGACGCAGAAGAACGCGACGAAGTGGAGCGAGTTGAAGACCACGCCTATCGCGTTCCGTCGCCCAACG
>JBKPMA010000167.1:0-5508 GCA_046731935.1 Acidobacteriota bacterium | reverse complement strand
CGGCCATGGCGTTAACGGGCAGGCTCGGTGCGCAGCACCGCCGCCTCGATGGATCCTTCCGAGAGCGAGACGCGAATCTGATCCCCCGGCGCCACGTCCACGGCACGGCGCACGAGCGTTTGCTGCTCGACGTCCCAGCACAATGCATAGCCGCGTGCGAGCACGGCCAATGGACTGAGCGCCTCCAGGCGCGCCGCGAGCGCCCCGAGCCGCCGCTGTCCCAGGTGACGTTCGCGAATGACGAGCGCATCGAGCTTCGTCCGCATGGCGGCCACGCGAGCCTGATCGGTGGTGATCCGGCGCCTGAGATTACGGGCTTCCAGACGCCGCTCGAGCAGATCGACACGCCGCCCGGCTGCGCCGACTCGGGCAGCGAGCGACCGGCGCAAGCCGTGGGTGAGCTCCGCCACGTGGCGACCGTTGAGCGCAACGCGCGTGGGCCAGCCCGAGAGCGCTGGGCGCGCAGCCAACCCGTGCACGCGGCCGCGCAGCATCAGCACTCGTCGTCGAGTCGCAGCTACGAGGCGCTCACGCGATCGCGCGAGCGACAGCCGCAGGTCAGTGTGCGCCTGAGCGACCAGAGCCGCTGCGGCCGACGGCGTGGCCGCCCGCCGGTCCGCCACGAAGTCTGCGATGGTGAAGTCTGTCTCGTGGCCCACCGCGGAGATCACGGGGATCGGGCACTTCGCGATCGCGCGCGCGACGATTTCCTCGTTGAAGGCCCACAGGTCTTCGATCGATCCGCCGCCCCGTCCGACGATCACGACATCAACGTTGGGCACGCGGGCGATGGCCGCCAGACCGCGGGCGACTTCGACCGCCGCTCCATCACCCTGGACGCGAGCGGGCCGGATGATCAGATGTGCGGAGGGGTAACGCGTCCGGAGCACTGTGACGATGTCTCTCAGTGCGGCACCGTCGATGGACGTCACAATCCCGATCTTCCGCGGCAGGGCCGGGAGTGGGCGCTTTCGCGCTTCGTCGAAGAGCCCTTCCGCCGCGAGCCGCCGTTTGAGCTGCTCGAAGGCGAGCTGCAGCGCTCCCCGCCCCAGCGGCTCGATCCGATCGCAGACGATCTGGTACTCGCCCTTCTGGTCGTACACGCCCAGGCGGCCGCGAACGACGACGTGCTCGCCGTCTTGCAGCGTGAACTTCAGCTGCCGCGCCGTGGTGCGGAACACCACCGCGCGTAACTGCGCGAGCTCGTCTTTCAGCGTGAAGTAGATGTGGCCGGTCGTCCACGTCCGGCAGTTCGACACCTCGCCCTCGACCGCGATCAGGCCGAACGCGCCGTCGATCACCTCGCGCAGCGCAGCGGTCAGGCCGCTGACCGTGTACGGGGCCTGCGGCCGCTGTGCCGGCGCCGGCTCGTCGGGCTCGGGTTCCTCGAACGGCAGATCGAATAGAGAAGTCATCGCCGCGACTCGCTGATCTGGGCATCCCGCGAGCGCGCCAGCTCCTCGAGCTCCTCGAGGCTCACGCTGACACGCTCGATCCGCGTCGCGTGTCCCGACCGCTCGTCCGCGGCAATGACGACCGCGTTCAAGCGCGGGCGGCCCGTCGCCGTATCGAATCGAGAGGGAAGCCCGGTCAGAAAGCGGGCGAGTGCGGGCTCGCGTTCGACGCCGATGATCCCATCGTGTGGGCCCGTCATCCCCACGTCAGTGATATACGCGGTACCGCCGGGAAGAATCTGTTCGTCGGCCGTCTGGACGTGCGTGTGGGTTCCGACCACAGCGGTCACGTCGCCGTCCAGATGCCAGCCCATCGCAATCTTTTCGGAGGTCGCCTCGGCGTGAAAATCCACCAGCACGAGACGCGTGCGGTCGGCGAGCGCTTCGACTTCGCGGAGCGCGACCGCAAACGGATCGTCCAGGGGCGCCATGAAGATCCGGCCCATCACGTTCACGACGCCGACAGTGATGCCCGTCTTCGTTTGCGCGACATAGCTGCCATGCCCGGGTGCGCCGAGCGGGAAGTTGGCCGGACGCAGAAGGCGCGGCTCCAGCCCGATGTATTCGAGCGCTTCTCGCTTGTCCCAGATGTGATTGCCCGACGTCATCACGTCGACGCCGCGATCGAGCAGCTCTTCGCCAATCTCGCGCGTGATCCCGAAGCCGCCCGCCGAGTTCTCGGCGTTCGCGATGACGAGGTCGATCGCGTGCCGCTCGACGAGCGATCGAAGTCCGACGCGCACGAGCTCGCGACCGGGACGCCCGACGATGTCGCCGACGAACAGGAGGTTCATAGGTGCGAAGCGGACCGGACGATCACGACGGCGATGCCGAGGGATCGGGTCCGATCGAAAGCATGCGCGCGTGTCCGCGGCGGTCGTGAATCTTCGGCAAGACGATGCGGAGCTCGCCGGCGGAGAAGTAGGCACGGGCGCGGCTGCCGTCGAACGGCGGCGCCACGCGAACGGCGCGCGCGAACCGGCCGAATCCGCGCTCGAGCAGATGGTAATCGCCGCTGCTGGCGCCCGGGGCAGCAGGGATTTTCTCGCCCGCGACGAGCACGAGCCCGCCCTTCAGCACGACGCGCACCTGCGCGGCGGCGACGCCGGGCAGATCGACGGCAATTTCCACGGTTTCGTCGGTCTCGAGGACATCGAGCGGCGGGGTGCACTGACCCGTCGCGGCTGTCCAGGGACGTCCGCCGTGGCGCTCCAGGTCCTGGAAGACGTGCCGGACGTCATCCGCCAAATCTTCGTGATCCGAGGTGATCAGCACTGCGGGCCAGCCCACCATGGCCCGTAGGATGGCACATCCCTCTGCGAGATTGCACTGGCCCTGCGTCGTGAGCTCAGCAGGCATTTCAAGCCGTAGGCAGCGGCCGTCTGATATGAGTGTTTCAGACTAATATTGTCTGCTTGACATGCACTCATGTCTGTCGTAGACTGTCTCTCGGCAAGGGGGACAGAACCAGACATGCCAGGAAAAGTGATTGGAATCGACCTCGGCACGACCAACTCGGTCGTGGCCGTGATGGAAGGCGGCCAGCCCGTCGTCATCGTCAACCAGGAAGGTGCTCGCACGACGCCGTCGGTCGTGGCGTTCACGAAGGATGGCGAGCGGCTGGTCGGGCAAGTCGCAAAGCGGCAGGCCGTCACGAACCCCGAGAACACGGTGTTCTCGATCAAGCGGTTCATGGGCCGTCAGCACAGTGAAGTTACCGCTGAAGCCGGACGCGTGCCGTATCGCGTCGTGCGTGCCGACAACGGCGATGCGCGCGTCGAGGTGCGCGGGACGCGCTACTCACCGCCAGAGATTTCCGCGATGGTGCTGCAGCGCCTGAAGCAGGCGGCAGAAGACTATGTCGGCGAATCGGTCACCGACGCGGTCATCACCGTGCCGGCGTACTTCAACGACGCTCAGCGGCAGGCGACGAAAGACGCGGGCCGCATCGCGGGATTGAACGTCCTGCGCATCATCAATGAGCCGACTGCGGCCGCACTCGCGTACGGCCTCGACAAGAAAGCCAACGAGACGATTGCCGTCTACGACTTCGGCGGCGGCACGTTCGACATTTCTATTCTCGAAGTCGGTGACGGACTCGTCGAGGTGAAGTCGACCAACGGCGACACGCACCTGGGCGGCGACGATCTCGACCAGCGCGTGATCGACTGGATAGCGGCCGAGTTCAAGAAGAGCGACGGTATCGACCTTTCGAAAGATCGCATGGCCGTGCAGCGTCTCAAGGAGGCAGCTGAGAAAGCCAAGATCGAACTTTCGAGCGTCAACGAGACCGATATCAATCTGCCGTTCGTCACGGCCGATCAGTCGGGCCCCAAGCATCTCGCGTTGAAGCTGACGCGCGCGAAGTTCGAAGGCCTCGTGGACGATCTGCTCCAGAAAAGCATGGCACCGGTGAAGCAGGCACTCGCCGACGCGGGGCTGAAGCCGGAGGCGATCGATGAGGTCGTGCTCGTCGGTGGATCGACGCGCATGCCCAAGGTGCAGCAACTCGTGCGCGACTACTTCGGTCGCGAGCCGCACAAGGGTGTGAACCCTGACGAGGTCGTGGCCATCGGCGCGGCAGTGCAGGGCGGTGTGCTGACGGGCACCGTGAAAGACATGCTGCTGCTCGACGTCACGCCGCTCTCGCTCGGTATCGAGACGCTCGGCGGCGTCCTGACGCCGCTCATCCCGCGCAACACAACGATTCCGACGCGGAAGAGCGAGACGTTCTCGACCGCTGCTGACAACCAGACGAATGTGGAAGTCCACGTGCTGCAGGGCGAACGCCCGCTCGCACGCGACAACCGTACGCTCGGACGGTTTCAGCTGACCGGCCTGCCGCCAGCGCCGCGCGGCGTGCCGCAGATCGAAGTGACGTTCGACATCGATGCCAACGGGATCGTCAACGTCTCGGCCAAGGACCGGGCGACCGGGAAGGAACAGAAGATTTCCATCACCGGTTCGTCGGGTCTCGCCAAAGACGAAGTGGACCGCATGGTCCGCGACGCCGAAGCGCACGCCGCCGAAGATAAGGCGCGGCGTGACGCGATCGAGGCGCGGAACCAGGCGGAAGCGCTGGCGCACTCGGTCGAGAAGTCGCTGCAGGAGCACCGCGATAAGGTGCCTGCGGCAGACGCGTCTCGCATCGAGAGTGCGATTCAGGCCGTCCGCGACGCGAGCGCGACCGACGATGTCGAGGCCATCAAGCGGGCGACCGACGCATTGCAGCAGGCGTCGCACGCCATGGCCTCGGCCATGTATGCCGGTCAGGGACAGGCGGCCGGTGGGTCGGCCCCGTCGTCCGAGCCCGAGGTCGTCGACGCAGAGGTTGTCGAAAAGTAAAGCGATAGCGCAAATCAGATTGACGTCCGCCGCGCATGCGGCGGACGTCGGCTCAATGACTAATGAAGGAGAGTGTCATGAACATCGTTCGATTCGACCCATTCCGAGAGATGGCGACGCTGCAGGATCGCGTGAACCGCATCTTTGCTGATGCGTACAACCGCCATGGTGAAGACGATCTGACCACGCGCGGGGCATGGGTGCCGCCCGTGGACATCTTCGAGAACGACAATCACGAACTGGTACTGAAGGCGGAACTGCCGGATGTGACCCGCGAAGACATCAGCCTCCGCGTCGAGAACAACACGCTGACGATCAGCGGTCACAAGAAGGCGGAGACCGACGTCAAGGAGCAGCAGTATCGTCGGATCGAGCGGACCTACGGCAGCTTCTCGCGGTCGTTCACGCTGCCGGCCACCGTCGATGCCAGTGCGATTGCGGCTGACTACAAGAACGGGGTGCTGACGGTTCGACTGCCACTCCGCGAAGAAGCGAAGCCACGGCAGATTCAGGTCGCGGTGAACTAAGAGCGCGTTTGGGGGTCGAAGAGTCGAAGGGTCAGCAACGGTCGCAAGGAAGGTTCGAAGGGGTCACGGAGCATTGGCTCGGCGACCCCTTGTGACTGTGCGACCCTTCGACTTCGAGACTTTCGGACGTCGGGATCAGACAGGGGGATCGATGATCCCGGCAGCCTTGCGCGACGCCGGGG
>JBKPMA010000166.1:0-5176 GCA_046731935.1 Acidobacteriota bacterium | reverse complement strand
GCTGTATCTCGACCGCGCCGATCGCATCTGCTGCATCAGCGAAAGCACGCGGGATGACTTCGCTCTCGTGTACAGGCTCGAGCGAAACGACCCGAGGCTCGTTGTCTGCATTCCGTACGCGCACAGACCGGCGATCGAAATGACTGGGCGCACCGAACCGGGCACGACGCCGCGGGTCCTGCTCGTCAACGTTCTCGATCATCGGAAGAACTTTGCGACGATTGGAAAGGCACTGGCCTCCGTTGCCCGCCAGCAGCGCGTGGCGATAGACGTCGTCGGTCGCGAACGGATTCCGATCGCCGAGGCCGCCAGATTTCTCCAGGACCTCGCCGCGCTTGGACTCGAGGTGCAATGGTTCCGCGGACCGTCTGACGCCTGTCTCCAGCGGCTGTATGCCGATGCTGACGTGCTGCTGTTTCCGTCGATCTACGAAGGGTTGGGCCTTCCGATTCTCGAAGCCCAGTCCCTCGGTACTCCCGTCATTTCGTCGGATTCGTCGTCTTGTGTCGAGGTCAACATGAACCCGTCTCTTGCGATCAGCCCCTGCGAACCCGAGCTGCTCGCGGAGAAGACGCTGGACGTCGTTCTGGGACGGTCCGAGGTCCTGCGTGCCGCCGCCCTGCAGCAGGCATGCTCGAGCTATCTGAGCGCACGCAATTCGATTGACGTGTTTCTTCCGAGCCTCGTGCCATGAGCCGCCGGACGCCCGCGCTCTGCGACCGCGATGAGATCGATCTGTCGAATGGCGTCGTCATACTGTCGGATCAGAGTCTGGGCAGTTATGCCGTCATCGGCGACCTGCTTGCAGCAACGTTCACGCGCGACGGGATTGCCGTCGATCAACGTGCGCTCGACGAAGGCTACGTCCCCGTGCTCGAGAGTGCGCCGGTCTCGCGTCCCGTCGTTCACAACACGATCGGGCCGCGATTCGCGCCGTCGCCTGGCACGACCAACATCGCCCTCGTTCATCACGAGTGGGATCGCTATCCGCGTGCCTGGGTCGAGCGGCTGAATGATTTCGATTGGATCTGGGTGACGACGGAGTTCGTGGGGAAGGTGCTCAGCGTGAGCGGCGTGCGGAAGCCGATTCGTCTGGTGCGTCCGGCGCTGGACCTAGAGCCCGTGCCGGAACGGCGGACCTATCGTCTCGAGCTGCCGTTTCGCGTGCTCGCATGCGGCGAGCCGCACTTCCGGAAAGGCTTCCACCTCCTGGTCGAGGGCTTTCTCGCGGCGTTCCCAACGCCAGACGAGGCCATCCTGACGATCAAAACGTCGCCTGCGTGCAGCTGGACCTCACCACGGCGCGACGTCCAGATCGTGACAGCTCGCCTCGACCGCGCGGCATGGCTCGGACAATATCGGAACCACGATCTCTATGTGACCGCGAGCCTCGGCGAGGGGCTGGGGCTTCCGGTCGCGGAGGCCATTCTTGCGGGTGTTCCGGTCGCGGCCACGTACTGGGGCGGCCACGAGAGTCTGCTGCAGCCTGGAGCCTTCTACCGGATCCCCCACCGGGTCGTGCCGCAGCCGTTCTGCAGCTCGCTGGAGTTCTACGCCGCTGGTCAGCGCTGCGCATACGCCGATCCGCACGCGATCGCGGCAACACTGCGGCTCGCGGCGCGTGCATCAGCGGCGGAGCGGAGAACGATGGCCACACGCGCGCGCGTGACGCTCCGCGAGCGCTACGGGTGGAAGGCCGTCAGTAAGCAGGCGGCGTAGAAAAACCGCCCGCTCACGGCGACCGCGACTCGTTCAGAGTAGAGGAGAAATCACCGAGAGGTTCCACCCGAGCGGGTGCCGGCACCGATCGATGACCGACCAGCCGCGTCCGAACTGCTGCTGCACGAACCGGAACGACGACTCCGAGAAGCAATGAACGTCGTGAACGAGGACGACGTAGCGATCGGCGAGCCGGTCGCGAATAACGGCAAGATCCTTCACGAGCGCTTCGTCCCAGTGTCCCGCATCGATGAACACGAAATCGAGGGGACCGGGTCCGCCGGGATGCCCGTCGAGAATCGCCGGGATGTCGTCGGGACTCCAGCCAACACGTAGTGAGACGGTGCCTGCGAGACCAAAGTGCTGCAGGATCCAGCTGGCGCTGCGATAGCCCAATGCGGCGGTTTTGCGCGACGCCTCGGCGTGCCGGTAGGCATCCGGCGTCGCACAGTCCTCCTCGACGTAGGCGTCGACCGTGACGAGACGCCCACCGGTCTTTCTGAATCCGAGCCCAGCGGCCAAGGCCGACACGCCGAACGCGGTGGCACACTCATAGCCTCGCTGCAGTCCGAACGCCGCCACGAGATTGTGCACCGCCGCAAACTCCGCAGCAGTGATCGACACGGGGAGTGCGGTTTCCCGTTGTTTGAGACTGAGCCCCGGTGTGGCGGTGAAGTCATACGCGGTGGGCTGGCCGGGTTCGTCTGCCAGCGCAAGCTGCCGGTAGATCATTGCCGCGTCGTACTCGGTCATCGGCTCCGCGAGCCCAGCGGCTGCGAGCACGTCGCCGAGCACAATCACGCGCTCCGTGAGCGGGCTGACGAGTGCTGTACCCGCCGCGAGCGAGAGCCCGGCTCCAGCGCGAAGCAGCGTATCCCGCTCGCGCCTGGCCTCGTCGCGCTCGTTGAAGGCCAGGTCGCGCTCACCGTACGCCGCGTCGCGAGAGGTGAAGGCAGTATCGCGTTCCGTGCGTGCGCGATCGCGCTCGCGCCGCGCTGTGAGTAGCTGGTCCATCGGATCACCAGAGTCTTCGAGAGCACGCATGATGAGCTCGGTTTCGGGCGCCCGCGCCGCCTGCAGGGTCTGGGCGTGTTCTACGAGACCACGTCGAGCGAACTCCGTGCAGGCGAGGATCGCGGGGCGCGTGAACGTATCGCCGCCGAACGTCACCCAGTCCTCGAGCGGAATGCCCGAGTGATCCGGCCGATCGAGCGCCTCACGCAGAGAACGGCGAGCCGCGACAGACTCTGTTCCGTATTGCGTCGAGCGCCATGCGCGATCGAGCAGCGCCGGACGTTCGATGTGAGCATCAGGCCAGGCCGGCAAGTCGAGCGTGTCTGCCTCGACCTGCACGATGTGTGTCCCGTGGAGAATTCCGGCGCCTGTCGCGTTCAGGATCTGCCGCGGCGCCAGCGCTGAGGCGCGAGCGGCAAGCCAATCCCGGAACTGCACGAAGTGCGGCGCAGAGAGCACCGTATCTCCACGCATGTCCTGCTCGGGCGACGTGGGTCGATCGTGAATCTGTGCTGCGACGGCCGCAGCGCGAGCCTCCGCTGAAGGAAGCTCCGCGCGGTCGCCGTCATAGATGGTTCCACCGCAGTACGGCCGTCCACCGGTATACGCGAGGTCGGCGGCAGCGAACACGATCGGTTCGCATCCCGCTTCCGTCGCGGCATCGAAGGCCGTGGTCAGGACCGATCCCCAGGCGCGCAGATGGCCGCGATCGCAGCCGTGTGCCGCCAGCCACGGCCAGGGGTGGTGATCGCTGACGCGGTAAATGAACGTCCGTCCTTCGAACCGGTGGAAGACTCTGGGATCGATGCTGCCTTCGGCAACAAACCACGAGCGCGGCAGATCTGGCACACCCATCAAGTGGCGCGCATTGGCGCGGCTGGGATCCACAGACACGATCAGATCGGGCTCGAGACCTGCGGACAGGAGCGGGCGGACGGCCGTATCCACCGCGATGAGCACCGCACGGTCGCGAAGCCGCCGGAGCATCGTGAGGTTGCGATCGAGTGACGGTCCCGCGGCAACCACAATCGCAGGGCGTTTGGCGAAGAGACCCGTCAACCGCGCCGCGTCCGCTTCGGCACAGATCGTCGGCACGTTGATCACGGTGTTCGCCAGATAGCGGCCCGCAAAGCGGGTGCGTGCCTCCGCATTCGATGCCGCACCCATGACAGCCCGCTCGGCCAGGCTGCGCGCGTGAGCGACCTCGCGCGGAGCCACTCGGGCGACGACCGGATGAACGACGATGGCCGGCGGTGGAGTGACGGGGAGCGTGCGCCAGGCGTCGGCGACGCCGTTGTAATCGGGTCCGACGAGCAGTGTCAGGCGGCCACTTGCCATCCACGCATCCCAGGTGCGACGCCCCAGCATGTGCGGCAGCCCGTTCGGCAGAGGCTCGAAGGCAACGACGCGCGTCGTGGCCGAGCGGCGCTCGATCGCCTCCAGGATGTAGCCAAGTCCAAGTCCAATCACCATCAGGGCCGCAGGCTCGCCGCCGGCGAATGCCCCGTCGATCAATCGATCCGCTTCGGCGATCGGGTCGCGCCGGCCGTGCAGCCGGATCCAGTCGCCGCTGGCAGTCTGGACGGACAGACCGGGGAGCCCGCCGTCGGCCGGTTCGAGGCGAGCGGCCGGACCCGGCATGCCGGCTGCCGATCCAGCACCGGCTTCCGACGGTGATGCCGATTCAACGGACGGGGAAGTCACTGAACGGGCGGAGGACTTCATGCGGCGATGGAGACGGCAGTGAGATCCACTGTCGGTGAACCGACAGACTGCTCGGTTCTCCAACGGGGGGCGGCCGCAGCGGCGGCGTGACCCGAGATGAAAATCGCGAATTTGCCCATGTATAGGCCACGTACGTCGAGAGGGACCGGCTGGCGCCCCTGCGGCGACTCCTTCGAGCAAGCGGGGTACCACGAACCCGTCTGTCTGGCCGGATCGGCGGCCACCCCGTTGAAGAAGGCTCCCCAGCCGCCGATTGCAAGGACGCGACAGTGTGGCCGAACCGTGCATGGCGCACGGCTCGGTCCAACAGGGAACTGCGTTCATGTCTGCACACATCCTGGTCGTCGATGACGAACCGGGCATCCGGGAAATGCTGACCACCTGGCTGGTGAGCGCTGGCTATCGATGCACGGCCGTCTCCGACGCGACTCAGGCCATCACGGCGATGCAGGAGCGTCCGGCCGACGTGGCGCTGGTGGACCTCGCACTACCCGGCAAAGACGGCGTCTGGCTCGCCCGTGAGCTGCGCGAGCTGCAGCGCGATACGGCGTTGATCATGGTCACCGGGCTCCAGCGTTTCGACGCGGCGGTCGAAGGCATGCGGATCGGTGTGCTCGACTACCTGCTGAAGCCGTTCACGCGCCGTCAGCTGCTCGAGGCCGTCTACCGTGCCGACGAATGGCGCTTGAGTGCCGTCCGGATCCGGGAAGAGCAGGCG
>JBKPMA010000165.1:0-7079 GCA_046731935.1 Acidobacteriota bacterium | reverse complement strand
GGGTGCATGTGCCTACAGCCGTGAGCCTGTGCCCTTGAGTCAGTCAAGTCAGCAGCGCCGCGCGACCGCTTCAGCCAGCCGTTGAATGTCTGAGTGATCGTTGTAGACCTGGGCCGACACGCGCGTCCACAGCCGGCCGCGCCACCCCTGCAGCTGCACTTCGATCCGATCGTCAACGAGCAATGACAAGCGCAGCTCTGAGGCCTCATCAGATGTGGAGCCAAGGCTCTGCGGCATGGGCACGGTGACCATGGCGCCGACCATCGAGCGCGGGATCTCGAATGGGACGGCCCACCGATCCGTCAGGATGTGCGCCGCGTCCCAGGCGAGGCCATGCATGTACGCCAGGCATTTCTCGAAGCCCCATTCGCGCAGCAGCGCAATGCCTTCGGGTGCCGCGAGCAGGCTCGTGGGATCCGCGGTCGCGACGTGCTCGAATTCGCGGTGGAAGCCGTTGTTGCGTCCCCACGATACGACGGGATAGTGAAGCATCGCTTGTCGATCGGGCGCGGCCCAGAGGAACCCACAGCTGCGCGGCGCATGCGCCCACTTGTGCAGGTTGGCGGAGTACCAGTCCACGCCGAGCGACGGCACGTCGAGTGCACACGCGCCAGGCACGTGCGCGCCATCGACGAGCACGGGCACGCCGCGCGCGTGGCACGCGGCTGCGATCTCGGCGACCGGCAGCAGCAGCGCCGTTCCCGCCGTGACGTGATCGATGACGACGAGGCGTGTGCGATCGGAGAGCGCGCCGACAATCGTCTCGACGACATCACCGGCGTCGGTCACCGGATACTCGATATGAACCGTGCGGAGCGTGGCGCCGCTCCGCTCGCACACCGCGCCGGCCGCGAGCGTGATGGCGCCGTAGGCGAGGTCGGTCATCACGATCTCGTCACCAGGCGCGAGCGCCACGGACTGGAGCACGGCGTTCAGTCCGGTGGTGACGTTGGCCACGAGCACGAGGTCGTCTCTCCGCGCGCCGACGAAGCTCGCCACCTGATCGCTGGCCTCACGCAGCCGCGTCGTGGATCGCCAGGGCATCGGATGCTCGCCGTGGAGCTCGCGGAGCATGAAGCGCGACGGGTGGCGCTCCATCTCGTCTCGCAGCTCCTGCTGCTTGCGAAGCACACGCCGCGGAGTGGCGCCGACGGTTCCGTGATTGAGGTAGATGCTGTCAGGCTCGAGCATCCAGTGTTCGAGCATCGATCGGCCGAAAGACATCGCAGGATCGTATCACTCGAGGTGCGCCCGCCGCCGCTTGTCGTCTGCGAACGAGCGACAAGCTTTGGCGAGGCCTCGCCGAAGCGCCGCGAGGTTGTCGGCGCGAAGGCGGGGCCATAAGGTGCGTCAGGGAGGTGCGGACGGATGGTGCGGAGGTGCGGAGGTCCGGAGTGCGGGAGTGCCGTCAGCCGTGTGCCTTGTGCCGTGCGCCAGGTAGAAAAAGCGAGTGGGCCCCGGATTGTCCCCGGGGCCCAGACTCTATTCTCAGAAAATGAACTTCACGCTGATGCGGGCCTGCGTGCCCGGATTGAACAGATCGTCCATCCCGTACCGCGGATCGACCGACTTGGCGGCCCCATCCGCGCTCGCGGCGAGCAGGGCGTTGTAGTCGAAGCCCTTCGAGAGATCGGTGTGGCTCAAGTCGATCGCCGCCGACTGGCGCTGCGGACGATTGACCTGATCGAAGATGTGACGCGCCGTCTTCTGGTTGAACAGGTTCAGCACGTTCAGCTCGAAGCGCATCCGCTTGTCGCCACCAATCTTCAGGTCGTGCGACGCGAGCAGATCGGTCTGCGTCAGCATCGGCGTGCGGCCCATGCTGCCGCGGCCATCGACCATCACAGGGATCTGATTGAGCGTCCACACCTGGCGTGTCACCGGCGTGCCGCTGCCGCCGTAGAAGAACGCACCGATCTGCGTGCCGAACGGCAGCATGTAGGAGCCGTACAGCTTCACGACGTGCGGGCGGTCCGTCGCCAGCCGGCCGAGCACGTCGAGGTTGCCGTGTGCGTCCCACACCACTTCGTCGAGGTCCCAGCCCCGGTGTGCGCTGCTGCCCGGCCGTGCGACGCTGCCGGTCTGCTGCTGTGAGGTGGCCTGGCTGGTGAGCGTGGTCGGCGTCCGGATTTCGTCCGAGTTGGCCAGCCCCGCGTAGTTGCCATACAGCCGGCTATACACGTAGCTCGCGCTCCCGAACCAGTTGTTGGCGAACCGGCGCGTCAACGACAGCTCGATCGCGTCGTACTGGCGCTTGGGTTTCGGCGTCGCAAACGTCGGCGTCAATCCCGAGGGCACCATCGTCGTCGCGATCCCTTCGCCAGGATTGACGTACTTGTAGACCTCGTCGCCGTTCTCGATGACACCGAGGTCCTCGATCGTCCGGCGCAGGTTGTTGTGCGTGTAGTTCACCGTGAGCACCGTCTGACTGTTCAATTGATACTCGGTGCCGACGTTCATCGAATCCTGGCTCATTGGCTTGAGGTTCGGATCCGTGCTGTCGAAGTTGGGCACGCGCCGATCGCGGAACGAGTCCGCCTCGCCGTTCCACAGATTGCGCCCGGGCATGTTCGTACCCGACAGGCTGAACGCGTCCGTCGTGTCGAGCGACCGGTAGCGAATCTGCCACACGTCGCCGCCGAACGATCCGCGCGACAACTCGTACTTGGTCCAATCGAAGTAACGGCCCCAGCTGCCGTACACCTTCAGCCTGCCATCGCCGAACCAGTCGTAGCTCGCACCGATGCGGGGCGCCAGCTTGTCGCCGAAGCCAAACTTGATGGCGTAATCACGAATGTCTGGCCGGAACGAGGGGATGATTTCCTTCTCCGTGCGGAGCCCGAGGTTGAGGGTCAGCTTGCGCATGGACCACTCGTCCTGCACGTACAGCGAGTAGATGTTTCCCGAGGTCTTGCCGATGGTGCCGCGGTTGTTCACCTCGTAATACCCGTACGGTCCGCGATCGGTGATACCAGTGGAGTTGCTCGTGAACGCGGTATTCCACCAGACATACACCCAGCCCCCGCCCGGATACGAGTAGTCCACGTCGTTCGAGCTGTGCTGCACGCCGAAGCCGGCCTTGAAATTGTGCACACCAGCGAGAGACATGGTCTGTGTGTAATCCAGGTTCACGTACCCGCGCTTGGTGTGATCGAAATTCGAGACTTGCACGCGCGGTGTGTTCTGGAAGTTCACGCCCCCGACCTGATCCGGCGAGACCGGATAGCCCAGGCCGATGTTCGACGTCTGATAGACGACGCTGCTGATAGCCGGGACGCCGGTGTCTTTGTAGTTGTCATCGAACAGGCCTGCCCGGACGCTGATGAGCGACGAATTCGTCACCGTGTAATCGAGCGTTCCGGCGTAGCTCTTTTGCGGCTGGTCGTATCCGCGATCGTGGTTGACGAGGTTCGAATCCTTGGTCGAAGTGAGCCAGGTCTGCCCTGACGCATCGTACGCGGGCAGGAACCCCGTCGACGTGGTCGGCGTCGTCAGGAACGAGAAGCTGGTATGCAGTCGCGACATCGGGTCGTAGTTGACCTTGGCAAACGCGCTCATGTACGTCTGCTTCTGATCGATCGAGCCGGGATCGGTACCGTTGTTGAACTGATAGTCGTTGGTGCGGCGCACGTACCGTGGCGACAGCGACGCGAAGAAGAACAGCTTGTTCTTCACGATCGGACCGCCGATCGATCCGCCAACGTCGTGTACCGCGGCGTCCTGCTTGGGATCCTGGAAGTAACGAACGGTCTGATCGTCGGACGTGTCGAGCACGAGCCGCCGGACGGGCGAGGCGCTCAGGCTGCTGCCGCCGAAGTAGTAATGGCCTTCGCCGTGATAGCTGTTGCCGCCGGACTTCGTCACCGCGCTGACGACGCCGCCAAGCGCGCCGCCGTATTCCGCGCTGATGCCGCCGGTCTTGACCTGCACTTCCTGCAGGTACTCGAAAACCGCGTCCTGCCGTGACCGGCCGTCGATCAGGCTGTTAGTGACAACGCCGTCCACCGTGAACGCATTCTCGGCGCCGCTGGCGCCATTCACCTGGATGCCGCCTTCGATATCGCCCGCGTTCACCGACGGAGACGCGATGGCGAGGTTCTGGAAGGTCCGGCCCTTGGGAATGCGATCGAACTCCTCGGCGGTCACGTTGTGAGCGATCGTCGTGCTTTTCGTGTCGATGAGCGGCGATTCAGTCGTGACGGTGATCGCCTCCGTCACGCCGCCGACCTTCATCGAGGGGCTGACATCGAGATTCTTGCCGAGGAGGACGTTGACGTCCGCCATGTCCGACGTGGCAAATCCCGACAGCTCGAATCGCACCGTGTAGCGGCCGGGTTCGAGATCGAGCACGCGGTAACTGCCGTCGCTGCCCGAGACGGCCGTGTAGACGCGCTGGGTCACTTTGTTCGTCACGGTGACGGTGACGCCTGGCAGGATCGCGCCGCTCGAATCCTTGACGACGCCGGCCACGGTCCCGAAGCGCTCCTGCGCCGCCGCAGGCGTCGGTGTGCCGATGGCGGCCGCCAAGACGACGAGCATCGCGGCACAGGCCCAGGCCGCGATCGTTTTCAGGGAAACACTAATCATCGGTCTCGCTCCTTTTGGCGCGGCCCCCTCGTGGCCACACGCCCTCACCAGGACGCAGGCGGCATTCGGCCCGCCCACGTGGAACTCACAACTGAAGCCGTGGTCCGGCAGAGCAGCCCATGTGCCGGAAACGGACCTCCTCAGAGGTTTGGTGGGGTGAGTGACGAGGCGGTAGAGCGAGGTGAGCGACCGAGACCTCGCGGGTACAGACCGGTATCTCAACGTGACGCGCAGATGAATGCAATCCCGCCCGGGCCGCAGCAATGCTGCAACTTTCAGGATTTTGGGACGAATGGCATTCAAAAAGTCGGAGTTGGATGAAGGATTTTCCAAGGTGCACAGAGTTCACAAGGTTCAAAAGATTCAAAGGGTTCAAGAGGTTCAAGCGGTAAGAACCTACTGAACCCTTGAACCCCTGAACCCTTGAACCCCTTGAACCCCTTGAACCCCTTGAACCTGTCCTCTTGTTAGTATCTGCACGTGTCCGACGTCTTCATCGTCTCCGCCGCGCGAACGCCGATCGGGCGTTATGGCGGCACGCTGAAATCGGTTCATCCCGCCGAGCTTGGTGCGGTTGCGGCGCGGGCGGCGTTGGACCGCGTGGCGCTGCACCCGTCGGCAGTCGACCTCCTGATCGTCGGCCACGCGCGGCAAGCGGGGTCGGGGCCGAATCCAGCGCGGCAGGTCGGGAGGAAGACGGGACTGCCCGACGCCGTCCCCGCCTGGACGCTGAATCAGGCGTGCGCGTCAGGGCTGCAGGCCGTCGTGTCCGCCGCTCAGGCGATTGCCGCAGGGGACGCGTCTATCGCGATCGCAGGCGGCATCGAGTCGATGAGCCGGATGCCGTACCTCATCGACTCCGACAATGCGAGATGGGGGCACCGGATGGGGCACTTCCCGCTCGTGGACGCGATGTATCGCGACGGATTCCAGTGTTCGGTCTGCGGCCTGATCATGGTCGAGACTGCGGAGCTGCTCGGCCGTGATTACGGCATCACACGCGAGAAATCCGATGCCTATGCGTTATTGAGTCAGCAACGGGCCGAAGCGGCCATCAAGGCGGGCCATTTCACCGCGGAGCTGGCGCCCGTTGCAGTCGCTGGCGCCAAGGGCACGACGACACTGACCGCCGACGAGCATCCACGCGCCGGTACCACCCTCGATGCGCTCGCACGGCTTCCGCAGGTGTTCCCCGAGGTCGAGGGCAAGCCCGGGATCATCACCGCGGGTTCGTCGTCGGGCATCACGGATGGCGGTGCGGCCGTCGTGGTCGCGAGTGCGGATGCGGTGAAAACGCACGGCCTCACTCCCATGGCGCGCATCGTGGGCTGGGCGACCGTTGGTGTCGATCCGGCACGGATGGGCATTGGTCCGGTCCCTGCCGTTCGAAAACTGCTCGAACGGACAGGCCTCGCGCTCGACGATTTCGATCTCGTGGAACTGAACGAAGCCTTCGCGCCGCAGGTCCTCGCAGTGCTCGAGGATCTGCCGATCGATCCGTCACGGCTCAACGTGAATGGGGGAGCGATCGCGCTCGGTCACCCGATCGGCTGCACCGGCACGCGGATCCTCGTCACGCTGCTGCATGAACTGAAGCGGCGGCAGGCGCGACGTGGCCTCGCCACGCTCTGTGTCAGTGGAGGGCTTGGAATTGCACTTGCGGTCGAGATGTCGCAATGCGGCGATCGAGCGTTCAGCGTAGCTCATTGAGCTTCAGCCGCGCTTTCTCCTTCCACTCCCGATCCTCTGGAGTCCACTCGGGATCAAATGGCGCGTCGATTACTTTCTGAAGTGCGGCGCGAGCCTCTGATTTCCGATCGAGTGCGATCAGCGTTTCGGCCAGGAAGTACCAGCTGGCAGTATTCTGCGGGTTGTAGGTGAGCGACTTGCGCAGGTGGGCTTCCGATTCCTTCTTGCTGCCGCCGAACAGGCCCGGAACCTTGAAGTACCACCGACCGAGTGCGCGATCGGCCGACCCCTGCTGATAGCCCGGGTCGATCTGCAGCACCTTTTCAAGACTCTCGCGAATCGGTGTGCGGTAGTGCAGGCCCGCGCGCATTCCTTGTGATTCGGCCAGGCCTGCCATGTTCGCCGCGAGCCAGAAGTGTCCGTCAGGCTTGTTCGGTGCGATCCGGATCGCGGCCTGTGCGGCGGTCATCCCGCGCTCGAACTGCCGGCGGAGCTCATCGCCCTTGAGATGGCTGCCCAGCCAGTAACAGGCGCGTGCGAGCTTCCACGCCGACTCGAAGTCCTGCTCGTTCCGCTCCAGCGCGCTGCTCCACAGGTCCGCGGCGCGTCTGGCTTCGGTGCCGGCGCCGCGGGCGGCATACAGCCGATCCGCTTCGCTGGCCGACGCCGGGGCGGAGGGTTGCGCCCGCACGGAGGCTCCCGCCAGCGCCAAAACGGTTGTGTACAATACGACGATGCAAGAGCTCATCAGCCGGCTCCTGGAGGAGTTGGGCGAAGATCCTGCGCGGGAGGGGTTGGTGAAC
>JBKPMA010000164.1:0-5025 GCA_046731935.1 Acidobacteriota bacterium | reverse complement strand
GCACTTCCACTCGTATCGTCGGTAGCCGAGATCGTCGAAGGCATGGCGCGCCATGAGGTACATCGCCTCGGTGGCGCCGGTGGTGCCCTGCAGCGCGGGCGCGAACAGCACGTTCCCCACCTCGATCACTCGATTGGGTGGATCGATTCGCATGTACGACGCATAGCCCATCGCGCGATTGCTGCCCGAGTCTACGATCGCAAGGAAGACCGCATCGTCTGCGACGGCCTTCCTGGCGAGCGCCGCATGGAAGTCGTCGCGATGCTCGTAGGGTCCGTCGCCGAGGTACCGCCAGACGTGTTCGTTGGCTGCGCCGTGGATTGCGGGAAACAGGGCGTCGCTGTGGCGATCCGCGTCGAGCGGCTCGAGGCGCACGATGCGACCCGATAGCGTGACTCGTGATGGCCAGGGAGCGGGAGTGGTGGGGAGAGACATACAGGGTAGACGGGGCAAAGGGGCAAGGGCGATCGATCGTTCCCGGCAGGTCGCACACCGGATGTTTCGTGAGCGGGGCGACCGGACGAATGTCTCGATCGCCTCCGCCGCCCTCAAGCCCTCAGGCCCTCGACGGGCCACAACCGCCCTCAGGCCCTACTGTTTAGTGACCCGCCATATGCACTTGCCGCCGTCGTCGGCAATCAGCAGCGATCCATCGGCGAGTTCAGCGATGCCGACCGGACGGCCGTAGACCTCGTTGGTGGCTTCATCCTTGATGAACCCCGTGAGCACGTCTTCCGGCGCGCCCGAGGGCATGCCGGCGCTGAACGGGACGAACACGACCTTGTAGCCGCTGAACCGCGTGCGATTCCAGGACCCGTGCTCGCTCACGAACGCGCCGTTTTTGTAACGATCGGGAAGTCTGGATCCGCCGTAGAAGGCAATGCCGAGCGGCGCGACGTGGGCACCGAGCGGCATGTCGGGCGGGATGGCCTTGGCCACCAGATCCGGCCGCTCACCCTTCTTGCGCGGATCCTCGATCTGCCCGTAGTACGAATACGGCCAGCCGTAGAACGCACCGTCCTTGACCGACGTCATGTAGTCGGGCACGAGCTCGTCGCCGAGCATGTCGCGCTCGTTGATCACTGCCCAGAGCGCTTTCGATTCTGGATTGACGGCGAGACCTACAGGATTGCGCAGCCCGCTCGCGAAGATCCGCATGCCGCTTCCATCGGGATTCACTTCGATCACCGTGGCACGGCGCGGCTCGTTCCTGTCGTCGTGTTCTTCGTCCACGTTCGTGCCCGATCCGATCGAGACGAACAGTTTCGACCCATCGGCGCTCGCGACGACGTCTCGCGTCCAGTGGTAGTTGTACTGACCCGTGGGCAAATCGAGGATCTTCGTGCCCGGCGCCGTAATCGACGTGTCGCCGACTTTGAACGGATACGTCCAGAGCGCATCAGAGCCCGCAACGTAGAGCACATCGCCCTTCAGCAGCATGCCGAACGGCTGTCGGACGTTCGCGATCAACACCGAACGTTGATCGGCCTTGCCCGCCTTCTGCGTGTCGCGAAGGAGCGTGATCCGGTTGGGACTGGCCGTCAGCTTGCCCTCTGACTCCGCAACGAGCACGTCACCATTCGGCAGCACGCGGAGCCAGCGTGGCTGCGCCAGCCCGGTCGCATACGGCGCCACGGCGAATCCGGGAGCCGCCTTCGGCGTGAGCCCCTCGGGCCAGCCAATGACCTTGGAGAAGCGGGTTCCGGCCTTCGACGGCTCCGGCGGCGGCAGCACTTTCGCGATCTCCGCGCCAGTGATGACCTTCGAGGTGGATGATTGCGCGTGAAGTCCAACGGCCACGACGATGGTGGTGAACACGATCAACGCGCTGCCTGCGGCGGCACGCACGCCAAGACGACGGAACATGATGAATACCTCCAAGGGCGGAAGCATACCAAGTTGAATGCGGAATTCGGAATTCGGATTGCGGAATGCGGCACGGCGGTTTGCTGCGTAACATTTCCGCGGCCCGCGTCACATTCTAGGCTGCTGGATCGTCAGGATAGTGACGCGCGCGCGTGGCGCGCCGGAATCGGGAGGACAGATGTTCACCAGAATCATGTACGTCACGGTGTTCGTTTCGGACCAGGACAAGGCGCTCGAGTTCTACACAACCCACTTGGGGTTCCAGAAGCGCGTGGATTACAAGGGGCCCGACGGTCGATTTCTGACGATCGCCCTCGAGGGTCAGGGGTTCGAAATCCTGCTTTGGCCCGGCAAGTCGGGCCAGGCAACGACCACGGCCGGGCTCGGGATGTTATTCATCGAGTCCGACGATCTCCGGAAGGATTTCGCGGCGCTCAAAGCGCGCGGCGTCGAGTTCCTCGAGGCGGAGCCGGAAACGTATCCTTTCGGGATGCGCGTCACGGCTCTCGATCCCGATCGCAACCCGGTCGCCCTACGGCAGACGCGAAAGTGACCGATCGTGCACGGGTCAACCGGACAAGCTCGCTCGCCTCGAGCCGGTCGATATCCGCTGAGGCGCCGAACGCGAACGTCCCGCCTACAGCTTCAGGAGTCGCGTGGCGTTCTCCGAATACACCTTCTTGAGGATCTCGTCGGGCAACCCGATCCCGTAGATCCGCCAGCGGCCCTGTCCGGGGACGGGGCCAGCCGAGTACTCGAAGTATTCGTCCTCGGTCTCGAGGAAGCGGAACGCGACCGGATAGATCGAATCGTCCACGCCGTCGGTACCGAAGAGGATACGATCCTGGTAGCGCTCGAAGAATTTGCGTGAGGCGCGCGGCTGACGGCCGAGCTCCGCAAACCGTGCGGCGGTCTCGACATGGAAGTTGGGAAAGCGATCGAGCGCGGCGCCAGCGCCGGCCAGGTCCTCCGACGAGTGCCCGATGTGCAGGCCGATGAAGGTGGTCTTCGGATGCCGGGCGAGCACGCGGTCGCGGGCGGCGCGAAGATCGGCGTCCGTGGGGAAGTCCTTGCCATAGAACGACCACGCTGGGTGCTCGTTCAACTCTTCGTACCGCTCGTTGAAGCGGTCGATGGGTGTGAAGAACGCCCGGGGATCAGAGATGTGCATCGCGACGGGCAATCCCAGCGCTCCGCACGCCTCCCACATCGGATCGAACCGCGGATCATCGATCGTGATGAGCGGTCCCTTGGTCACCTGCTCGCGCAGATAAAGACCAAGCACTTTCAGAATCTTGAGGCCTCGCGCGCCGGCGGCCTTCGCACGCGCGAGCTCGTCGGCTTGCCACTGCGCATAACCGGACTCGGCAACACGGTCGTAGGTCGGCTCGGTGAAGACGGCGAAACGATCGGGGTGCGGCTGCTGCAGTGCAGCGACGCTCGTCGCGAGCCCGCTGCCGACTCCCCCCGTCAGATCCACGATCATCTTCAGATTTCGCCGATCCATGATGCCGAGCACTTCCTCGACCGGACGACGAAGGCCCATCTCTTCGCCCAACGGGACGCCGGCCTCGTTCTTCTTGCGGTACGTCGGATGCGTGTGGACGTCGATGACCGGAAAGCGCGCCTTCGGTACGGACGTCTCTGAGACGACCAGCATGCTCTTCGGCTGGTAGTCCTTGAGAAGCAGCGTATCGTTCGGCTTGGCGGCCGGTGCGGCCGGCGCAGTGGTTTTCGCGGCCTGCGCTGCTCCCGCGTCGGTGCGCCGTGCGCCAAGCGCGGTGCCGGCACCCACCATGCTGGCCAGCCAACCGCGGCGACTCACTTCAGGCATGATTCCTCCCCGGACAGTCTTCGGTCTGCGGTCTGCAGTCTACATGGGTGAAAGTGCGCCGTACGCCTTGTGCCGTACGCCACGTGCCGCTCACAGCCGCCGAACTATCGCCTGCGCGAACCGGCCGGCCGCGCCTTCGTCAGTGGCCAGAAACAACGAGGGTTCGATCAGCTCCATCTCCATCAGCGTGAACGCGGCCTCGACGACGACGCCGTCCACACGGGCATAGAGCGGCGCCCCCGGCACCTGGCGGAGCGCGTATGCCGCTGCCTCCACGATTGCAGGCGCTGGCAGGCGCGGCTCAGAGGAACCACCGAAATCCTCCTGCACGCGGAAATCGCCTTGACGCGGACGCTTCATCACGGCGTGGCTGAAGGCGCCGTCGAAGAACACCAGCGACCATTCGCCCTCCGCCTCGATCTCGCCGACGAAGCGCTGCACGAGCGCACCCGTCTCAGCCAGCACCTCGTCGAGTGCGGCTTGATCCGAGCGTGCCGTCTCCGGCCGCGTCACGAACGTCCGCCAGGCTGTGGCCGAGATCGCGGGCTTGACGACGGCGCGGGGCCAACCGCGGGCGCTCAGCAAGGCCGCAAGCTCGCACTGTTCGCCGCGGTCGAGCCAGATGGTGTCGGGCACCAATACGCCACGAGCGGCAAGCTCCCGGAGATACCTCTTGTCGGTGTTCCATTCGATCATTTCCGGGGGGTTCCAGACGGGCACGCCGCGGGCCGCGAGCGCTCGGACCCAGTCGTGGAACCGGTCGGGCGTCTGGTGGTAGTCCCAGCAGGACCGTACCACCATGATTGAACAGCCGTCGACGCGGGAGACCTCATCGGTCCAGACGATGGGTTGGACGTTCACGCCCATGGCGCGCAGGCGTGCGACCGCGAGCTGGTCATCGGCGACCAGCTCGGCGAAACGGTGGGACGTGGCGAATCCGATACGCGTCATACTGGGTTCACGGCGTGTTGCGCCTGGATGAGCGCGGCGTTACACTGCGCGCGCCCCTGTCCACACGCATTTTGATGAGGATCCTCATGTCTCACTCCGACCCACTTCCCGTCGATCGCCGCACATTCATCAAGGGGGGCGCCACGGCTGCCGCCAGCGTCGCGCTCGGTACGACAGCCCTGTCGTACGGGCGAATCGTCGGCGCGAACGACCGCATTTCGCTCGCGCACATCGGCATCGGCAACCGCGGCCGTGAACTGGACTCGATTGTCTCGAAGCTGAAGACCGAGCACAACGTCGAGATGACCGCGGTCTGCGATCTCTGGAGCGTCAATCGCCAGAAAGCAGTCAAAGCCAATCAGGACTACTACGGG
>JBKPMA010000163.1:0-2428 GCA_046731935.1 Acidobacteriota bacterium | reverse complement strand
CACGGGTCGATCTACGGCATGGTGGCGGCCCATCGCGGGTATCAGCGTCCGGTAGGCGAGTGGAACTTCGAGCAGGTGACCGTCCACGGGTCCCGTATCACCGTGGAGCTGAACGGTACGGTGATCACCGACGCGGACGTCAGTACGGTGACGGAGTTCCTCGACAACAAGGCGCATCCAGGCAAGGACCGGACGCGCGGTTATTTCGGGTTCGCGGGGCACAACGACCCGGTGGAGTTCAGGGCCGTCGAGATTCGGGAGGACAAGTAGACGGGGTCGGGGATGACACCCGACCCCAATTCCGACTACCCCTGGCGCGCGGCGCGCCCTTTGGTGACGATCTCGAAGAAGGCGCGGACGTCCAGGCTCGCGCCGCCCACCAGCGCACCGTCGACGTCGGGCTGAGCGGCCAGCTCCGCGATATTGTCGGGCTTCACGCTGCCGCCGTACAGAATGTGGCACTGATCCGCCGCATCGTCGTTGAACCAGCTGCGAAGGCGTCCGCGGATGTGCGCGTGCGCCGCCTGCGCCTGCTGTGATGTCGCGACCCGCCCCGTGCCAATGGCCCACACGGGTTCGTAGGCGATCACGAGCGATCCGACCTGCGCTGCCGAGAATCCGTCGAAGCCCTGACGGATCTGGCGATCGAGCACGTCGAACGTTGCGTTGGCTTCCCGTTCTGCGAGCGTTTCACCGATACAGACAATCGGGATCAGATCGTTTCCGAGCGCGGCTCCGATCTTCTTGTTCACGCTCTGGTCGGTCTCGCCAAAGAGCTGACGGCGCTCGGAGTGTCCCACCAGCACGTATTCGGCGCCAGCCTCGCGCACCATGGCGGCCGACACTTCCCCGGTAAACGCGCCCTCCTTCTCCCAGTGCAGGTTCTGGGCGGCCACGGCGATGACGCTGTTCCGAACGGCTTCGGCGACGGCATGCACCGCAGTGAACGGCGGCGCGACGACGATGTCTACGTCCTCGAGGTCCTTGACGAAGCTCCGGAACTCCTTGGCGTAGACGACCGCCTCCTGCACGGTCTTGAACATCTTCCAGTTGCCGGCAATGAGCGGGGTGCGCATCACGGGATTCTACAGAAGCTCACTCCGAACTCCCAACTGCCATCGCCAAGGTCCGACGCCCGCGGCCTGAAGCCTGCGGCCTGCAGTCCGAGCCGCAGCCTGCAGTCCGCAGCCTGCCGTGTGCTACTTGTCCGTGAGCGCCGCCACGCCTGGGAGTACGGTGCCGCCGAGGAACTCCAGCGACGCGCCGCCGCCTGTCGAGATGTGCGACACACGATCCGCGAGGCCGGCCTTGTGAATCGCCGCGACTGAGTCTCCGCCGCCAATCACCGTCGTTCCCTTGACGTCAGCGACGGCCTGGGCGACCGCGAGCGTGCCCTTGGCGAACGCATCGATCTCGAACACGCCCATCGGCCCGTTCCACACGACGGTTTTGGCGCCGGCGAGGACGCCGGCATAGTTCGCGGCCGTCTTCGGCCCGATATCGAGGCCCATCCGATCGCCGATTGCAGGATCGGTCACCGCAAGCACTTCCGTCGGCGCACCCGCCTCGAGCTTGGGCGCCACGACGTGATCGACCGGCAGCTCCAGACGTACGCCGCGGCTCTTCGCAGTCGCGAGGATCGAGCGGGCGCTGTCGAGCCGGTCGTCTTCCACGAGAGACTTGCCGACGGGCAGCCCCTGCGCCTTGAAGAAGGTGTAGGCCATCGCGCCGCCGATGAGCAGCGCGTCCACCTTCGACAGCATGTTCTCGATGACTTCGATCTTGTCCGAGACCTTGGCGCCGCCGAGGATCGCGACGAACGGCCGATCGGGACTCTCGATGGCGTGACCGAGGTACTGCAGTTCCTTTTCCATCAGCAGACCCGCGGCCGCCTTCGGCAGGAACTTGATGATGCCTTCGACGGACGCGTGCGCGCGATGCGCCGACCCGAACGCATCGTCTACGTACAGATCCGCGAGCTCGGCCAGTTGCTTGGCGAACGCCGGATCGTTCTTTTCTTCTTCGGCATGGAAGCGGAGGTTCTCGAGCAGCACGACTTTGCTGCCCGCCTGCGCCTCAGCCACGGCCTTTTTCGCCGGCTCGCCGATGCAGTCCTCGGCAAAGACGACCGGTTGACCGAGCAGCGTCGCGAGGTGGCTCGCGACGGGACGCAGGCTGAATTCGGGAGCAGGTTTCCCTTTGGGGCGTCCGAGGTGTGACGCAAGAATCACCGTCGCGCCCTTGTCGAGGGCGTACTTGATTGTCGGCAGCGACGACTTCACGCGGGTGTCGTCGCCAATGACGCCGTTCTTGATGGGGACGTTGAAGTCCACACGGATGAAGACACGTTTGCCGGACAGATCGAGGTCGCGGATGGAGAGCTTCATGACTGACTCTTTCTTCGTACGTGGTGCGTAGCTCGTAGTCC
>JBKPMA010000162.1:0-8597 GCA_046731935.1 Acidobacteriota bacterium | reverse complement strand
ATGTAACCGAGACCGTGTTCGGGATTCACGGCTTCGGCGAGAATCACGTAGGTCCACGCGATCGCATTCATCACGCGGAAGCTGTCGAAGATCTCAGGCAAGGCGGCGGGCACGAGCACAGTTCTCACCACTTGGGCTTTCGACGCGCCGAGTGTCAACGCTGTTTGGACCAACTCCTCCGGCACGAGGCTAATCGACGAGACGACAACCGGAAGCAGGTAAACAAACACGCCGAGAAACAGAAACGCAATCTTCTGTTTCTCGTAAATGCCGAACCAGAGAATCAACAGCGGAATGAACGCCGAAATCGGCATGTAGCGCAGCGGCGCCATGATCGGCTCGAAGAGACGGTTGATCGGCTCGAATGCGCCCATCAGGATTCCGAGCGGCAACGCCAGCGCCGATGCCAGCAGGAAGGCCTGCACGATGCGCCAGGTCGACGTCAGGATGGCGTCCCACAGGTCGTACTGGATGAACAGCTGCAACGTGCCCTTGACGACCTCCGTGGGCGAGGGGAGGAAATCGGGCGGCGCGAAGCCTCCGTACGTGATCACACACCAGGCGCCGAGCACGAGGGCCGGCATGACGAACCCGAGCGCCGCCGCCGTCGTGCGGGGCAGCGGCGTACGGAGGGCGAAGAAATCTTTGGAAGGCATCAAGAACTCCGCAGGCGACAGGCTGCAGGCGAGAGGCTACAGGCGACAGGCCCGTTCGAGTGCGCCTTCAGCCCGTAGCCTGTAGTCCGAAGCCTGGTCAGTTCGCCAAAACGACCTTAATGTCCGTCCGCCGATTGAGCTGCCGTCCCGCCTCGGTCGAGTTCGGCGCGATCGGATTGGCGGACCCGCGCCCGATCGTCTGGAACCTGGGCGCCTGGATGTTCGGGAAGTTCTTCAGGATGTAGTTCTTGATCGCCAGCGCACGACGCTCGGACAGCGTCATGTTCGCCGTCGGCGATCCCGTCGAGTCGGTGTTGCCTTCGACACGCAAGTACGTGCCACCGAACGAGGTCATCGTGTCGCCGAGCGCATCCAGCACGAAATACGAGCCGGGCATGATCTCGTCGGATCCAGGCGTGAAGTGGATCTGGATCTCCTTGTTGATGATCGCGCGGTCGTTCGACGTCGGCGCTTTCGCCGCGATCTTGGCTTCCTCGACCTTCTGACCCGGATAGGCGGCGGCGAGCGCCCGCAGGAACCGCGGATCCGCCCAGTCCTTCGCCTCGACGGCGCGCGTGACGAGCCCCTTCTTGCGCCAGATCACGAACGCCGTGTCGAAGAGCGTTTCGAAATGCGCCTTGCCGCCGCTCAGACCGTAGAACTGGGCGTTGTCCGCGTAGGGTGTGAGCTTGAGCCCCGAGAGCATGCCTGAGACGGTCTCGTTATCGAGCTTGAGAGCCTTGCCGACGACCGCGTTGGTCGACGCCGGATCGCTCTTCATCATCTCGATCCCATCGAACCAGCCGTGCACGAAATCGCGAACCGTTTCAGGCGCCTGATCGATCACGTCCTGCCGAGCGACGAGCGTGTCCGCGATGATGTTCGTTGCCGCCGTCGTCGACACGAGCACATGCGCTTCGTCGCCTCGCGCCGTCACCGCGCCGGATAGATCCGGCTCCCACGTCACGGCCGCATCGACCTGCTTGGCCTTGAACATGGCCGCCGCGGCGGGCGCGTCCTGTGTGAACACGATGTTCTTCTCGACCGCGCTGCGGTCGTCGGGGCTCAGCCCCGACTGCGCGAGCAGATACAGCAGGAGGAAGTGCGACGGGGTGAACTGCGTGCAGGCGATCTTCTTGCCGCGCAGGTCTTCGACCGACGAGATGCTGCTGACGGACACGATGCCATCGCCGCCGCGCGACCAGTCCTGCATCACGACGGACTTGGCCTTCTGGTTCTGCTCGGCCAGCACGGAGGCCTCGCGGGCCCAGTTATCGACGGTGTCCCACATGATGTCCACGTCGCCCTTGCGGAACGCCGCGAGCTTGGCCGCCGGATCCTCGAGCAGCACGAACTTCACGTCGAGCCCATACCGCTGCTTGTACTGCGAGGCAGGGCCCGGCTCGAGGCCGTCGTTGAAGACGATCCCCGGCGAGTGGCCGGCCCACGTGTTGATGGCGACGACGAGCGGACGCGACAGGCGGCCGCCCTGACCGAGAGCGATGTTCGAGACGCCCGTCGATCCCGCGTTCCGATTGGGATCGGGCGGCGCGTTCTTGAGCGCGTCGAAGTCGCTCGACGTCACGCCCGGCGCAGTCGAGGCCGTGGACCCCTGCTTGCCCGTCGCCCATTCGCGCACGGCAGCGCCCTTCGCGTGCCAGAACACGTAGCCGAGCACCGCGAGGATGACAACAGTGATGAAGAGCTTTGCGAACGGCGTCAGTTTCATGTAAGCGCTCCGTTACAGGGACTTCTGTCCCTGGCTGGCCTGCTGCGCGGCCTTCTTCGCTTTCAGCTCGGCGAGCTGTTGTTTGGCCTGCACGTCCCCGGCCTGATTGCGAAGGGCGGCAAGTCGCGCGTCGAGCGACGAATCGCCGAGCTCGCGTCCCAGATTCGCCTCGGCGATCGTCGTCTTGATGTGATCGCGGACGTTGTCGAGGGCTTTCACGTCCGCGTCCACCGACAGGCCGTCGATCTGTTCCTGGATGCGGATGCGGGCCTGCGCCGACTGCATCTTCGCCAGCATCGAATCGCGCTCGCCCTTCAGCTTCCGGATCTCGTTCTGGACGCTGATGAGCGAGGACTTTGCCGAGTCGGCATCCTTCTGCGCGGAATCGAGCTCGGTCTTGAGGTCCGCGAGATCGGCGGCGAGCTGATTCTTCTTCTGAATCAGCACGACAGCCAGGTCGTCCTGGTTCGTTTCGACCGCGACTGCCAGATCGGCCTCGGTCTGGGCCATCTCGGCTGTGTTCTTCTTCAGGCGCTCGTCGATATCCTCACGACGCCGGATGATGGCTGCCGTGGCGGTCTTCAGCCGCGAATACTTCTCGACCATCGAGTTGATGGCGTTCTCGTACGCGATCTCGGGATGGGCCTTCTCGACGTCTGAGATCCAAATCGACAGGAAGCCGCGCCAGAGATTTCCCAGGCGCCCGAACAGTCCAGCCATGTCTGATGTCCTCTCTCTCGCGCGGTGACTACTGCTGGTTGGCCGGTGCGGCCGGCGCCGACGGATCGTACAGCTTGGGCGATTCGCGCACGACGCGCGCGACGGCTTCCTGTCCGAAGAACTCGAGGACACGCTGCACGTCGAGCTTTTTGGCGTTGCACGCCGCCGTCACCGATTGCTGCTCCTGGACACGCTGGTCCATGACGGTCCGGACGTTCTTGATCTCGTCTTCCAGTTGCGCAATCCGGCTCTTCGAGTCGGCGAGCAGCGTCTCGGTGTCGGAGGCGCCGGCCCGGATGTACCCCTCGAGCGCCTGCATCTCCTCGACACCGGTCTCGATGATCTTGTCGACCGGAACGCCGAACGCCTTCATCGAGGCTTCGACAATCTGTTTCTTGACGGACACTGGCGTTTCCGCGGGAAGGCTGGCGAGGAGCGTGGAGGCCTTGGTGACACGGTCCCGTTCTTCCGCATCGATGCCGGCGGCTGTGAAGACGCCGTCAAAGTCCACCTGACCACCGGGCGCCGACGGAGGGGCCGACTTGAACACGGCAGGCGCGGCCGGGTCGGCGGTGGGCACCGGCGGCGGTCCGGCGTCGGCGGCTGCCGGCACGTCCACTGCCGGCGACACGGACGAGCCATCGTCCCGGACAATGAACCAGCCTACGACGGTCGAACCCCAATTGCGTCCTTCGCTCATGCGCTCCGCCTCCGGCGGCTGGTGTGCGGGGCCAATTATAAGGGGCTACGGCTCAGGCTCGGGGGTGGTTCCACCTCAGGCTGCAGGCCGCAGGCAACGGGCTACAGGCCCTTCTGGCTCTTCGAGCTTCCCTCAGGCCCTCAGGCCCTCGGGCCCTCCCGTCAGAGATTCTGCTTGAAGAAGGCGATCATCTCCGCCCACGACTTGGCATCGGCGCTGGCGTCGTATGCCAGCTGCGGCATTCCGGCTTTACCCGCGTCAGGGTTCGTGAAGCCGTGTTTGGCGCCGGGATAGACGATGACTTTCACATCCGCGCCCGCGTCCGCCATTTCCTTCTTGAAGGCCTCCACTTGCGCCGGCGGAACCATTTCGTCGGCGTCGCCTGTCTGCACCAGGAGCTTGGCCGTGACGGCGCCCTTCTTGGCGGGAACCACGGGCGCGAGGGAGCCATGGAAGGTCGCGACCGTCTTGAGCGGTGCACCGCTGCGCGCCATGTTCAGGACGACGCCGCCGCCGAAGCAGTAGCCGATCGCGCCGATGCGAGTGCCATCTACGTGGGGATCCTTCTTCAGTTCGGCCAGCGCCGCATCGAACCGGGCTGCGATCACCGCCGGATCCTTGGTCGCTTCGGTCATGAACTTCATTGCATCATCAGGATGCGTGGCAACCTTGCCCTTGCCGTACATGTCGAGTGCGAATGCGACGTAGCCAGCGGCGGCGAGCTTGCGGGCGGCATTCCGCGCGTGCTCGTTATGGCCCCACCACTCGTGGACGACGAGAACGCCCGGCCGGGCACCGGTGACGGCATCGTCCCAGGCAATCATGCCCTGGAGTTCGGTGTCGCCCTGCTTGTAGTCCACGACACGGGTCTTGACCTCGGCTCCCGCCGCCGTCGCCACAGCCAGCATCAGCGCCAGCCCCGCCAACAGTTGTCGCGTCATTTGGCTCTCCTTCTCGGCGGCCATCATACTTGACCGTGTTCCGCGCCTAGCCCAAAGCCTAGAGGCCAGAGCCTGACGCCTCAGACTCCCGCTGCCGCACACGCGCCAGCGGGAGTATGATGAGCCAGTTTGTAGTGCCCCTCGCCCGCGCCACGGTCCCATAGGAGGGCACCCATGAAGCCTCGTTCATTGATAACGCTGGTGCTGGTGTTGGCCTGCACCACCCTGGTCGCTCGTCCACTCTCCGCCCAGAAGCCGGCCGCCGCCAAACCTGCCGCCGCCAAACCGGCGACACCGGCTGCTGCTGCCGCTACAACGCCTGCGGCGGCCCCGGCCGCGCCCACGAAGTGGGCCGAACCGGTGAAAGGCACCGCCGTCCTTCAGATCCTGAAGCCTGACGTCAAAGCGGGCCCGAAGGAGGTCGTCACGATTTTGAAGGTGAAGAACATGTCGTACGGGCCCATCGCGGGCCTGCGTGTCGATGAGTACTGGTACGACGCCAAGGGCGGCGTGATCGCGGGAGACTCGAAGCGGATGAAGCAGCTCGTACAGAGCGGCGAAGTCGTCACCTTCGAGCTGCACACGGCGCGCGACCCGAAGATGCAGCGGAACACCTACCAGTTCACGCACGCCAACGGCAAGGTGAAGGTGGACTCGGTCAAGAAGTTCAACTGACCGACACCTCACGCTGCGCGACCGCTGCACGTGGACCGGCCACGCGCCAGTTCGGGCGTCCCGGTCCCGTGCCTCTGAGTGCAGGCGCTCAGGCTGTTCTGATGTAGCTCTCGAGCGCGTCGATCAGCATGCGCTGCTGGGCCACGACCGCGCGCACGACATCGCCAATTGAAATGATCCCGAGCAGCTGATCGTCCTGCATGACCGGCAGGTGGCGAATGCGCCGTTCGGTCATCAGCGCCATGCAGCGGTCGGCGGTGAAGGTGGGTTCCACGCAGATCACGGGGGCGGTCATGATTTCCGTGACGAGCGTATCCTTCGAGTTCTTGCCTTGGAGGATGCCCTTCCGCGCGTAATCGCGCTCGGACATGATGCCCTGGATGCGCCCGTCGCTCACGACGAGTACTGCGCCGATATTGTGTTCGGCCATCAGCTCCAGGGCCTCGAAGACGGTGCTGTCGGGCTCGACGGTATAGACGAACGTTTTGTCCCGGAGCATCTGCCGGACAGTGACGGTCATGCGCACCTCCGAAGTGCGAACGGAGTACCACCTTTGCTCGGCGAGTGCAAGCGCCAACTTTGGCGTGCCAGCACAAGCGTAAAGAGGGCCTTTGCGTGCACGAATTCTGCTGGGCTTTATAAAGCGTGCATGGCTCGGCTTGCATTGCTGAGGCTCCTGATGGATCGTAGGCGTGTTTTGCGGAGCTGACGCCGGTGTCGAGGCGCCTGATCAGTCGGCCTCATCCGGCCGAGCTGACTCCGCCAACGTACCAGCTCCCCCCATCGCGTCGAACGGGTGTTGCAAGGCCATGGCGACTTCAGGATTGAGCCGCTTGTCACGGAGTGTCCGGCCCAGCATTACGAGGCGCGACCTCGTGCCGGACCTCGGCGCCGCCGTCGTCACGGTGGCCCTTGCCGCGATCATTCGCCTGGCCCTGGTGCCGCTGCTCGGTACCGAAGCCCCACTGCTGCTGTTCGGCGCGATGGCCGCAGCGCTTACGTTCTGGGGCGGACTCGGTCCGGGCATCCTGGCGACCGCGTTGGGCACCACGGTCGGAACGCTGCTCTTCATCAAACCCGTCGAGCAGCTCGCACGTGGGCACCTGGCCATGCCGCTCGAGCCCACGCTCTTCTTCGGCGAGACGATGTTCGTCTGCTGGCTGATCTACCGCGTGCGGGCGGGTCAGGAAACCTCGGAAGCCAAGCAGCAGCGGCGCGACGACAGCCTAGCGTTTGTCGCCCACGAGCTGCGCCATCCGCTCTCGACCATCCAGTTGGCCGCCGCTACGCTGCAGCGCGACCGATCGCCGGAAGCGACGGATCGCGCGGCCATGCTGATTACGCGATCCGCCGCTCGCCTGGCTCGCGTCGTGGACGATCTCGTCGATGTCACGCGCCTGCAGCGGGCGAGCCTCTCGGTCTCGCTGCAGCGCATCGATCTGCGGGAGCCGCTGCTGGCCGCCCTCGAAGTCGCGCGTCCGTCGTTCGCGCAGCGGCATCAGTCGATCGAGGCGGCCGTCCCGACCGCCACACTGCCGGTGAACGGCGACGCGATCCGTCTGCAGCAGGTGTTCTCGAATCTGCTGTCGAACGCGTCGAAGTACTCACCCGAGGGCTCCGAGGTCCGCATTGCCGTGAACTGCGGCCGCGGACGTGTGGACGTGGTCGTGCGCGATTCCGGTCTCGGAATCAAGGACGACATGCTCGAACGGATCTTCGAACCCTTCGTGCGCGAGAGCGGCGGCGGGACGACCGACGGCCTCGGCGTCGGTCTGACACTCGCCCGGACGCTGGTCGAGCAGCACGGCGGGCAAATCAGCGCGCACAGCGATGGTCCGGGGCGTGGCAGCGAATTCCGCGTGATGCTGCCGGTCCTCGACGAGATGCCGCAGGCGCATGTTACGACGCACTGATGGCTGCCCCGCGCCGCATCGGAGCGTCCGTTCACCCGGGCCCGTGGACCCGCGGAGATTCCATCTCCAGACCACGATGACGCCATGCATTGTCATTGCCGAAGACGACGCGGATCTGGCCCAGTTGATGGGGCTGGTCCTGTCGTACGAAGGCTTCGAGGTCACGCTCACATCTGACGGCCGCGGCGCGCTTCGAGCGCTCGATGAGCGTCCGCATTGCCTGGTCGTGCTCGACCTGATGATGCCGGGAATGGACGGACACGAGTTCCGCCGCCGGCAGCAGGAACAGCAGCACCTGGCGGGCACGCCTGTGCTCGTCGTGTCTGCGCGTCACAACGCGGCAGACATCGCGCGTTCGCTTCGGGTGGAAGGGTTCCTCGCGAAGCCGTTCACGCCAGAGGCCCTGGTGCAGGCCGTCCGCGCGATCGTCGGGCCGCCCTCCTAAGAACCGGGCGACAACAGCGCTCAACGCGCCATGTTTTCACGGAGCTGGCGGATCGGCTCGAACGCGTACTCCACCAAACGCCGCTGCCCGACGACGATGTGCGCTTCGCCTTTCATGCCGACCTGTAGGGGCCGGCGATCGTGCCGCACGAGCATGAAGGTCTGGCTCGGCGTGAACAGCGCAATGAAATTCTGACCGTCGCCGGATGCCACCGCCGCGGGACTGATCCAATCCAGCGTGCCGGTCATCGTGCCAGTACGATCTCGCCAAGCGCAACGGTTCGGCCTCCAGCGACGAACATGGGGCGGGTCCACGCCTCCCGGCCTCGCTCAGCCATTCGTGCGGGGACAGTGTAGAGCCAAAGGGGACGGACGTGCAGCCGGAGAGCGAGGGCGGACTCCGGGTATGGTGGCGGGTGCGAAGGCGAAGGGGTCCCGGTTGTCGGCGTTGGCCTGGATCCCGCCGGTTGTGCCGTGTTGTGCAGCTACGGCCACGATCCGCCGATAAGGCGACTCGGCGGCCAATAAGGCTCGGCCGCCCTTTCGGAGGATGTGAGGATGACCATGACTCGTCGCGTTGCCGCCTGTCTGGCGGTCCTGCTGCTGGCTGGTGTCGCCGTGGCTCCCGTGCTCGCGCAGAAAGACACGCCCACGCAGTTCTACATGAAGTTCCGCGAAGCGTTCGACAAGGCCACGTCGATTGACGACCTGCTTCCGTACATGTCGAAGAAGAACGTCGAGCAGGTGAAGGCGACGCCTGAGAAGGAGCGCGCGCCCATGTTCGCGATGATGCACGAGATGGGCGTCGTCAAGAACCTC
>JBKPMA010000161.1:0-5199 GCA_046731935.1 Acidobacteriota bacterium | reverse complement strand
AGCGTGCACAGCTCGCCATCGAAGCCATGGCGTCGGTCGATGCCGGGGTTTCGCTGGTGATCGTCGGCGACGGCACGCAGCGCGCGAATACCGAGGCAGCCGTCGAACGCCTCGGACTGCGCGATCGGGTGCGCTTTGCGGGCTCCGTGCCGACGGAGACGCTCATCGACCTGTACGCCGGTGCACTCGCCGTCGTCTATGCGCCGTACGACGAGGATTTCGGGTATGTCACGCTCGAATCGTTTCTGTCCCGAAAGCCGGTCATCACAGCACGCGATTCGGGTGGCCCGCTCGAGTTCGTGGATGATGGCGTGAATGGCGCGGTCTGCGAGCCCGAGGCGGGATCGATAGCGGTGGCGATCAACGCGTACGCAGCCGACAGGCGCCGCGCGGCGTCGCACGGCGACGCCGGCTACGCGCGCGCCTCAGAGATAACCTGGGACGGCGTCATCGAGGCGCTGCTCCAGGACGCGCCCGATGGCGCATCGTCAGGCAGCTGATGCCCTCGAAGCTGATCATCCAGATTCCGTGTCTCAACGAGGCAGCCACGCTGCCTGGCACGCTTGCCGATCTGCCGAAGAGCATTCCCGGAATCGACCGCATCGAGATTCTGGTCATCGACGACGGATCCCGTGACGGTACGTCGGAGGTCGCCCGCGCGCACGGCGTGCAGCACGTTGTTCGATTCCGGCGCAACAAAGGTCTGGCGGCCGCATTCCGTGCAGGCATCGACGCGTGCGTCAAGCTGGGGGCCGACTTCATCGTCAACACCGATGCCGACAACCAGTATGTGGGAGCCGACATCGCCACGCTGATCGCTCCGCTCGTCGCGGGTGAGGCCGACATCGTCATCGGCGACCGGAACATCCAGACGATCCAGCACCTGACCCAGCGGCGCAAGCGATTGCAGGCGCTGGGCAGCTGGGTGGTTCGGCAGGTCTCCGGCACCGAGGTGCCAGACACGACGAGCGGGTTCCGCGCCTACACGCGCGAGGCCGCGCTGCGGATGACGATCGTCTCTGACTTCTCGTACACGCTGGAGTCGATCATCCAGGCCGGCAAGAAGCGGATGGCGATCGCCCACGTCCCCATCCGCACCAATCCACGCGTACGAGAATCGAGGCTGTTCGACAACGCGTGGACGTACATCAAGCGCTCGGGCGCGACGATCGTCCGCATTTACGCGATGTACGAGCCGCTCAAAGTGTTCACGTACATCGGGTCCGTGATCGCGCTGGCAGGAGTCACCGTCTCCGTCCGCTTTCTCTACTACTACGTCACGGGCACGGGCTACGGACACCTGCAGTCGCTGATCCTCTCGGCAGTGCTGATGATCGTCGGGTTCCAGGTGCTGCTGATCGGCCTTGTCGCGGATGTGATCTCGGGCAATCGCAAGCTGATCGAAGACCTGCTCTACCGGGTTCGCTCGATCGAACTCACCCTGCAGCCGCCCCCTCCGACCGAAGCCGCCAAGACGGCGGAGCCGCCGAGCCGTCAGGTCACGCATGGCTGACCCGTCTACCACCTCGGTCGTCATCCCGGCGTATTACGAGGCCGATGCGATTGGTGCGGTCGTCGGCGCGCTCCAGGCTGCCGATCGCTGGCACGAAATCATCGTCGTGGACGATGGCTCGGCCGACGCAACCGGGGCGAACGCCGCGGCCGCCGGAGCGATCGTCGTACGGCATCCGTACAACAAGGGCAACGGCGCCGCTGTGAAAACTGGCATCCGCCGGGCGACCGGCGAGCACGTGCTCATCATCGACGCCGACGGGCAGCACAAGCCGGGTGACGCACGGCGTCTCGTCGCGCGTCTCGGCGACTACGACCTGGTGATCGGCGCGCGTTCATCATCCACCCAGGCAACGATCGGGCGGCGGCTTGGGAATGCACTCCTCAATTGGCTGGCCAGCTATCTGACCGGCCGGGCAATTCCGGATTTGACCTCCGGCTTCCGCGCCGCCAAGCGCGTCGAGCTCGCGCAATTCCTGCATCTGCTGCCGAACGGGTTCTCGACACCGACGACGACCACGCTCGCGTTCATCAAGGGCGGCTACAGCGTGGACTTCGTGCCGATCGAGGCCGAGCAGCGGCTTGGCAAGTCGAAGATCAAGTTCGCGCGCGACGGCGCCAAGTTCTTTCTCATTCTGCTGAAGATCGTCACGATCTTCAGTCCGCTCCGGATCTTCGTGCCGATCAGTCTGCTGACGTTCGCCGCCGGCTTTCTGTATGCGGCCTGGACGATCGCCACGCAATCGCACGTCACCAATTCGTCCGTACTGCTGATCACGCTCTCGGTCGTGATCTTTCTCGTCGGATTGGTGTCGGAGCAGATCTCGGCCCTCAGATTCGAGAGCCGGCAATAGGCTCCAGTGCCCGTGGATCGATCGCCTGACGTCGAGGCGCGCCTGACGCGCACGGACCGGCGGTTGCTGACGGCCGCTCTCCTCGCCGCGCTGGCGCTCCGCCTCCTCTTCGCGCTCGGGTATTGGAGCGGCAGGCCCCTGACGCACGACGAGCTGGAATATCTGCATCTCGGCCACAGTCTCGCGACCGGGCAAGGATTGCATTACACGTCCGAGGCCGATCAGGAGCTTCCACACGAACGCTACGGGCGCGCCCCCGTGTATCCAGCGTTCATTGCCGCTCTCGAATGGACGTTCGGCCGCGATGCCATCGTCAGGAACGTGCGTATCGTCCAGGCAGTCGCCGGCGCCGTTGCCGTCTTGCTGCTGGCAGCGCTCGCGCGCCGAACCGCTGGACGCGTCGCTGCTGTCGTTGCGGCGTGGTTGGCGGCCGTCTATCCCCCACTCGTCTGGTTGAGCGGATTCATCCTGAGCGAGAGCCTGTACGTGGTGCTCGCGTTTGGAACTGTCCTGCTGCTCGGCACGGCAATGGATGACGGCGTTGAACCTTCAAGTGCCGGACACGACCGCCTCGTCGGATTCGGAGCCGGCCTCCTCGCCGGTGTCGCGGTCTTGACCCGGCCAGCAATGCTGTTCTTCCTGCTCATCGCTGGGATGGCGCTGCTCGTCAAGCGGCGGGCTTCGCTGGTCGTCGCGCTCGCGCTGGGGTCGATGATCGTCGTGCTCCCGTGGACGCTGCGCAACGCGTACGAGTACCACCGCTTTATTCTGGTGGCGTCGGAAGGCGGCATCACCTTCTGGACGGGCAACCATCCGCTGTCGCCAGGCGAAGGCGACATGGCGGCGAATCCCGCGATCAAGCTCGAGAGCCGTCGGCTGCGGGCGGAACATCCGTCGCTCACCGAAGAAGAGATGGAGCCGATCTATTACCGTGAAGCCGTGGCCGCGATTCGTCGAGATCCGGTGTGGTGGAGTGGTCTCCTCGTCCGCAAGCTCTTCTACGCTATCGTCCCGCTCGGCCCGTCCTATACTCTTCATTCGTGGTTGTATCGCACCGGCAGCATCGTGCCGTATCTGCTGATTCTGCCGACCGGCGTCCTCGGTCTCGTGCAAGCCTGTCGCCGCGGGCGCGCGCCGCACGGGTTGCTGTGGCTGTTGGCATCGGCCGTGCTAGTCGCGATCGTCTTTCTTCCGCAGGAGCGTTTTCGGATCCCGGTCGTGGATCCCGCGCTCATTGTGGGCACCGCGGTGTGGGTCGCGTTCGCGCGTCAGCGCGTGGCGGTGTAAACGGCGCACGATGAACGTTCTCGTCATCATTCCGACGTACAACGAGCGCGACAACCTGCCCGGTCTCGTGCGCGCCGTTCTTGCGAACGACGGGTACCGCGTACTCGTCGTGGACGACGCATCGCCGGACGGAACGGGCGCGCTGGCGGACGAACTCGCTGGCGAGTTCATCGGACGGGTGGACGTCCTGCATCGTACAGGACCGCGCGGTCTGGGCCGTTCGTACGTTGACGGTCTGCAGCACGCGCTCAAAGGCCCCGCCGACCTGATCTGCCAGATGGACGGGGACTGGTCGCACGATCCGTCGTACCTGCCATCGTTGGTCGAGGCCGCCGCGACTCACGACGTCGTGATCGGCTCACGCTACCTGAACGGGGTAAGCGTGGTGAACTGGCCGTTGCAGCGCATCATCCTGAGCACGTTCGCCAATCGATACGTGCGTGCGGTGACGCACCTCTCGCCGAAAGACTGCACGAGCGGCTATCGTTGCTGGCGGCGCGAAGCACTCGCGAAGCTGCCGCTCGAGCGCGTCGTATCGGATGGCTACGCGTTTCTGGTCGAGATGCTGTTCGAGGCTGCACGCCGAGGCGCACGCATTGGCGAGGTGCCCATCATCTTCGTCGAACGGCGCAAAGGCGTGTCAAAGCTTTCGACCGGCATCATGTTCGAATCGCTCCTCATTCCCTGGCGGCTGCAGTTCCGCTCGTGGTCCAAACCGACCCCGTGAGCAGCCGGCAGCGCGTAGTGATGGTGGCGACGTCGTATCCGCGATTCGACGGAGACACGGTCGGCACCTTCATGCGGCCTATCGCGACCGGCCTCGCCGCACGTGGTCACGAGGTCCACATGGTGCTGCCCTGGCACCCCAGGCTGGAACGCGCCCCGTCGCACGAAGGCGTGCACTTCCACGCGTTCCACTATTCGCCGATCGATCGATGGCATGTGTTCGGCTATGCGGGCGCGTTGCAGGCCGACGTGCGTCTGCGCGGTACCGCTCTGGCTGTTGCGCCGGCCGCACTCGTGTCAGGCTGGCGAATGGCGCGCCGTGTGGTTCGCGATATCGACGCGACGCTCGTGCACGGGCACTGGGTCGTTCCGGGCGGTGCGATGGCCGCCTGGGCGGCGGGCTCCCGACCGCTCGTGGTGAGCCTCCACGGATCGGATGTGTACGTCGCCGAGCGCCACTGGCCCGCGCGCATCGCCGCACGCCAAACACTGCGCCGTGCTCGAGCGATCGTCGCCTGCAGTGACGATCTGCGGCAGCGGGCGATTGGCCTCGGAGCGGCCCCGTCGGCGATTGAGACCGTTCCGTACGGTGTAGACACCGAGCGCTTCGCTCCCGATCCCGGTGCGCGCGCGCGCATCCGCGCCGCACATGGGTTGCATGACGACGATGCCCTCGTCTTTGCCGTAGGCCGGTTCGTGCGCAAGAAGGGCTTCGAGTACCTCATCGAAGCCATCGCTCACCTGAAGACTCGTGTGCCCACGGTCCATCTGATACCTGTCTCTTATACACATCTCCGAGCCCACGAGACATTGGCTTCTA
>JBKPMA010000160.1:0-5595 GCA_046731935.1 Acidobacteriota bacterium | reverse complement strand
TGATGCTGTTCAACGACATCAGCCACTACGGCGAGCACCCGCGGCGGCCCAGTGCCCACCTCTCGAAGTGGTGGGACCAGGGTGGGAAGACTTAGGGGCCGGAGGGCTCGAGGGCCTGACAGACGATACCCTCGGGCCCGCGCGTGCTATGCGGCCCTCACGCCCTCAGGCCCTTCAGGTAAGCGACGCTGGCAGGAATATGCGAGAGCGGCTCGTTGCTCTCGTCCTCGATAAAGAACATTCCCACACCGGCTTTCACAGCCGCTGCGAGGATGCCTGGCATGTCGAGCTGACCGCTGCCGACGGGCACGTCGGCTTCTGGCGGCGCGATGGCTTTGCCTGGCACCACCGTCCATCCCTTTTTCAGATCCTTCAAGTGAAGTGATTTGACGCGCGGAGCGTATTGAGTGATCACAGGCGCCGGATCCCCGCCGCCGAAATAGCAGTGGAACACGTCCATCTGAAACGTCACGTTGGCAGGGTCCGTGTTGGCGGCCAGCGTGTCGAAAAGCGTGCCCTCTTTCGACTGGACGAATTCGTATCCGTGACAGTGATACGAGAAGTGCAGTCCGGCCGACGCGGTTCCCTTGCCGATCGTGTTGAAGGTGTCCGCCGCCTTCAACGTATCTTCCCGCGTGAAGCTGTCGCCCTTGTGCGGGATCCACGGACACACGACCCATGAAGACCCGAGTGCCTTCGCTTCTGCCAGGGCGCCCGGCAGATCGTCGCGAAGCCGCTCGAACTCCATGTGCGCGGAAACGGTCGTGAGTCCCGCTGTGTCGAGTGCGGCGCGCAGCTCGGCGGCCTTCTTGCCCCAGAGGCCGGCGCCCTCGACCTGAGTGAAACCCATCGCACGAACTTGCGCCAGCGTCCCGGGAAGGTCCTTGGGCAGTTCTTTCCGCAAACTCCAAAGCTGCAGGCCAACCGGCGCATGAAGGGCCGCGATGGTGTCATCCGCCGCGGCGGCCACGCCGCTGAACGGCTTGATCGCCAGGGCGCCCAGGCCGGCGCCGGCGAGGGTCAGGAACTCACGCCGACGAAATCGAGATCGTGAAGGAGGTGTCATCTGTCTTGAGAATATCCTCCTGCCTCATTTATTGGTAGATTCCAGAGTATGCGACCGAATTGTCTCCGAGCGCTCGTCCCGCTCATCATCCTCCCGCTGCTCGTGGCCCTGCCGCGCCCCGCGAGCGGCGGACCGCTCCAGGCGCCGGCACCGCCGGCTGCCGCCCATCAAACGCCTGCTGACGATCTCACGCAATGGGAACCCGAGATCTCGGCGTTCGAAGCGAGCGACCGAGCGCATCCGCCGGCGCCAGGCGGCATCGTCTTCATCGGCAGCTCGAGTATCAGAATGTGGACGTCGCTGGCGGAAGACTTTCCCGGCCTTCCGGTGTTGAATCGCGGGTTTGGCGGTTCACAGATCCACCATGTCACGGCGTTCGTGCCGAGGATCGTGGTGCCGTACAAGCCGAAGCTGATCATCTTCTACTGCGGCGCGAACGACATCGCCTCGCATCAACGCACGGTGGACGAGGTAGTCAGCGACTACAAGGAGTTCGTCGGAACCGTGCGCGCCTCATTGCCCCAGGTCCGGATTGCCTTCATCTCGGCCGCGCCCAACCCGGCTCGCTGGGCGCTGAAGGAGTCGTACATCGATCTGAACCACCGTATCCAGGCGTACTCCGACGCCGACCCGCTGCTGGGATTCATCGACGTGTGGGAGCCGATGCTCGGTGACAATGGCCAGCCCAGGCCAGAAATGTTCATCGAGGATCGGCTGCACATGAACGCGAACGGCTATGCGCTCTGGCGCGACGTCGTGGGCATTTATCTCCGAGCGCATTGGCCGCACGAATGACGACGCGCCGCGCGGCCGGATTCGCCGCTCTACTGGTGTGTGCCCTTCCCGTTGCCGCTCTGTTCGCGCGGCAGCAGCTGCCGCCGGTTACGAAGCCCGCACGCATCGAGTCGCGGATGCCGCCGGGCTTTCTCGCGAAGGCCGACGAGATTCTCACGAGCGCATACCCGATCGGCGGCCCCGGCGCGGCCGCCATCATCACGAAGGACGGCCGTCCCGTGTACCGCCGGGCGACCGGGCTCGCCGATCTCGAGTTCAGCACCATGCTGGAACCCGACATGGTGTTCCGGATAGGGTCGGTCACCAAGCAGTTCACCGCTGCCGCCATACTGCTGCTGGCCGATCGCGGCGCACTGAGGCTCGACGACGACATCACCAAGTACGTGCCAGACTTCGATACCGGCACCCGCCACGTCACGATCGAACACCTCCTCACGCACACGTCGGGCATCAGAAACTACACCGACGTCCCCGCCTGGCGGCCAACCTGGGGACAGGATCTGACGCCCTCTCAGCTCGTGGCGTTCGTGAAGCCCGATCCGTTCGAGTTCGACCCAGGCAGCAGGTGGGCGTACAGCAACACAGGCTACATCCTGCTCGGGATGATCATCGAAAAAGTGTCGGGCACGCCGTACGCCGAGTTCATGCGGAAAGAGGTGCTGCTGCCGCTCGGGCTCGCCCGCACGATGTACGACGATCCCATGAAGATCGTGCCGCGGCGAGCGCGGGGGTACGTGCGTGTCAACGGTGAGTTGGCCAACGCGCCGTACCTGAGCATGACGCACCCGTTCGCTGCGGGCGCTCTCGTGTCGACTGTTGACGATCTGGCGCGCTGGGACGCCGCGCTCACGGCGCATCGTCTGCTCAAGCCGGAGTCACTCGCGCGCATGTTCATCCCGTACCGCCTGCAATCTGGAGAGTCGGCCGGCTACGCGATGGGATGGGCGATCAGTTCGTATGAAGGACACGCATTGGCCGAACACGGCGGCGGGATCCCCGGATTCACCTGCCACGTCGTGCGGTTCGCCGACGACAAGCTGTATGTGGCCGTCCTGTCGAACGACACGAGCGGCGTCGCGACGCGAACGGCACACCTGCTCGCCGCGCTTGCGGTGGGACGTCCGTTCGTCAATCCTCCCGAAATCACGTTGGCGCCTACGACGCTGGATTCGTTCGCCGGGCGTTATGCCAAAGGCGACGACGTCGTCACGGTCTCACGTGCAGGCAATCACCTGAAAGCCGAGTTCGGAGGGTCGATAGTCGACCTGGCCCCATCCGCAGGCACGGCGTTCTACGAGCCTGGCGGTCCGATGCGGGTCACCTTCTCAGCGAAAGAAATGATCGTGAGCGGTTGGGGCGACCCGTCGACGTACGTGAGGCAATAGGGCGTGTCCGTTCCGTTGGCGTCCGGACGTGCGTAATCACGCCAGATGGCCATCGTACGCGTCCTGGTCGCCCTCCTGCTCTGGCTCGTGCTCGTCTCTCCGGCTCCCGGTGCCGACGAACGCTTCAGGATCACGCTCGAGTACTACGGCTACTGGGGACTTCTGACTCCCCCCGGCGGTACCTGTCCGGCGGCACCAGCGGGCACTGACAAGATCACCGGCGTGGTCGAGAAGTTCAGCGCGGACGAGGACGGCGTTTCCTACAGGGGCACGCTCACCCGCGTGACGGATATCGGGCTCTGTGAAGTGAAAGACACGCAGGACGGCGAGCGGTGGTGCGGCGGTGAGCTCCACGGCAATGGCCCCATCGATGTCGTGATTGAAGTGCCCGCGGCGGGCAACGACAGCCAGAACATGAAGATCTCATGGGACCCGAACCCATCGGTCACCGTCGCCGTTGGCGGCAACTGCAGCAGCCTGGATAACGCGGAGGTCGCGAAGCAGTACAAATCGCACGACACGATTCTGTTCGAGACGACAGACGTGTCGAGCGCTGGCGGAGTCCGAGTCCCTCCGACCGGCGGCCTGTTTCCGCGTGAAGACGTCTATTCACAAACGCGGCGGGTCGAGCCCGACCGCGGTTACACCTTGAAGGTCGAACGCCCTTGACGCGTCGGCCCGCAAACCCTGAGACCTTCAGCGCGCCGCGTTGGCCGATAGATAGTCCTCGTAGCTGCCCTTGAAGTCCTCGACGCCATCCGGTGTGACGTGCCAGATTCGCGTCGCCACCGCGTCGATCAGGTCCTCATCGTGCGTGACGAGCAGGACGGTTCCCTCGAACTTCTCGATTGCCGTGTTGAGGGCGTTGACCGCTTCGAGATCAAGATGGTTCGTCGGCTCGTCGAACACCAGCACATTGGGCTGGAGCAGCATGATGCGGCAGAACAGCAGCCGCGCCGTCTCGCCGCCCGACAGGGCCGCTGTGGGTTTCATGCCTTCTTCCTGCGCGAACAGCATCTGACCGAGCAGCCCGCGAATCTCTTCGCGCGACTTCTCCGGATCGAACTGATGCAGCCAGTCGGCCGCCGTCCAGCCCGGTTCGATGACACCTGTCTGGTCCTGCAGGAAATATCCGATCGAAACTTCGTGTCCCCACCGCAGCGTGCCATCGTCGCGGCCCTCGTCACCGATGCGCAGACCGCCGACGGTGGTCTCGCCCGCCAGCAGCGCTCTCAGTAGCGTGGTCTTGCCGGCCCCGTTGCGACCGATGATCGCCACCTTCTCGCCTCGTTCGACGAAGGCGCCGAAGTCGCGGATTACCTCGTGGCTCTCGTACGCCTTCCGGATGCCCTCACACTCGAGCGCCATCTTCCCGTGCGGACGCTTCATCGTGAACCGGATGTACGGCCGCTGGATGTTGGACCGCGCGAGGTCGTTCGTCTGCAGACGCTCGACCTCCTTTTTTCGCGACATCACCTGGCTGCTGCGCGTGCCGGCCGAGAACCGCGCAATGAACTCCTGCAACTGAGCGATTTTCTTCTCGCGCTGCGCCTGCTCCGCTTCGACGCGCGAGCGAATCTGCATCTTGGCCAGCACCATCTCGTCGTAGCCGCCGGTGTAGGTGATGATGGTCTGGTAGTCGATGTCGGCCGTGTGCGTGCAGACGCGGTTCAGGAAGTGGCGATCGTGCGAGATGACCACCACCGTGCCCTCGTAGGTCGTGAGGAACTCCTCGAGCCAGTGAATCGAGTCGAGGTCGAGGTGGTTGGTCGGTTCGTCCAGCAGCAGCGCCTGCGGCTTACCGAAGAGCGCTTGGGCGAGCAGCACGCGGACGCGCTCGTCGCTCGTGATCTCGCTCATCTTGCGGTCGTGCCGCTCGTCAGCAATATCGAGCCCCTGAAGCAGGATGGCTGCGTCGCTCTCGGCCGTATAGCCGTCTTCCTCGCCGACGATCCCCTCGAGCTCACCAAGGCGGATGCCATCCGCGTCGGTCAGATCCGCCTTCGCGTACAGCAGCTCGCGCTCTTGAAGCGCCGACCACAGCCGCGCGTTGCCCATCACGACCACGTCGATGACACGATACGCGTCGAACGCAAACTGGTCCTGACGGATGAGGCCGATCTTCTTGGGCCGGACGACGGTGCCCTTCTGCGGGTCGAGCTCGCCCGAGAGCACCTTCATGAAAGTGGACTTGCCGGCTCCATTGGGTCCGGTGAGGCCATAGCGGCGGCCCGGTGAGAAGGTCACGGTGACCTCCTCGAAGAGGATCTTGGAGCCGAAACGCATCGAGACGTTCGAGACGGAAATCATCAGGGCTTACTCCGAGGCTGCGACGGACAGTGGGAACTC
>JBKPMA010000159.1:0-3640 GCA_046731935.1 Acidobacteriota bacterium | reverse complement strand
TGCAGGAAGTCACCGACCCGCTGTCCCCCGTGAAGCAGAAAGAAGTGCGCAAGGGACTGCGTGCATCTGACGAAGGGAAGTAGCCACTCATGCGCCGCCGTTCCGCCATTCCAATGATCGCGTTCGCGCTGGCCGCTCTTGTGCTGGCGCGTGACCGGGGCCTGTCCGCTGCGTCGACCGTACCCGCCGCGCGGCTGACGGCCATTTCGTCCACCGCAGATGGCCACCGGTCCTCGCTGCTCATCGAGGCCTCTGAGCCGGTCGCGTACCAGACCTCGCAGCCGGATCCCTCGACGCTCGTCGTCGAGCTCCGGAACGTCGTCGCGGGCGACTACGCCAACGGCTTCACCGCCGCTCCGGGCAGTCCGATCCGCGCCGTCGCCGTCGAGCACGGCAACAGCGCCGCCGGCGAGCAGGTCGCTCGCGTGCGCGTCGCGCTGAGCGGCACCGTGCAGCCCCGTGTGCGCAGCCAGCGGAATCTGATCTTCGTCGAAGTCGACGGTCAGTCCGCGCCGGTCGCCGCAGCCGTGGCGGCAGCTCCATCGACCGCCGTGGCCGTCGACGTCGCGACGGCGCCGTCGTCGTCCACGCGCGACACGCGGCCGTCCGCGATCGTCCGCGTACGGTCCACGGCGGGCGGGACGCCAGATCCCATGTCGGCGCTCACGCTCAACACAGACGCGCCGCAGGCGACGGTCTCTCAGGATCCAGCAGTGGTCGTGGGCGCCGGCGCTCGCGCGCAGACGCCGTCCGGCCAGCCGGCGGCACCGGCCGTCGATACGTCACAGTCAATGACGCGCAGCGGCGGCAACAAGGCCTTCAGCGGACATCCGGTGAGCCTCGACTTTCAGGGAGCGGATCTCCGCGCGGTCCTGCGGACCTTTGCCGAGATCAGCGGCCTCAACATCGTCATCGACCCGAGCGTGCAGGGATCGGTTGACGTCGCGCTGCGCGACGTGCCGTGGGATCAGGCGCTCGACATCATCCTGCGCGCGAACAAGCTGGGCTACTTCGTAGACGGCACGATCGTCCGTGTGGCGCCCCTGACGGTGCTCGCAGAAGAAGAGAAGCAGCGCCGCAAGCTCGGTGAGGAGCAGGCGCTGTCGGGCGAGATCAAAGTCCTGACGCACACGCTCAGCTACGCCAAGGCGGAAGAAATCAAGCCGCTCCTCGAGAAGAGCGCGTTGTCGCAGCGCGGCACGGTACAGTTCGACTCGCGCACGAACACGCTGATCATCTCCGACCTGTCCGCATCGCTGACGACCGCGGCCAGCCTGATCAAAGAGCTCGACACGCCGCAGCCCCAGGTCGAGATCGAAGCGCGCATCATCCAGACGACGAGCGACTTCGCCCGCAGCATCGGCGTGCAGTGGGGCATCAACGGCCGCGCGAACGCGCTGCTCGGCAACACGACGCCTCTCGCGTTCCCGAACAACGGCTCGCTCGCAGGCCGCGTCGGGCCGGAGCAGGGGCCGCTCGGCGCCACGGTCCCGACTGCCGTCAACCTGGGCACGGTCGCAGCGACGTCCGCGCTGGGTCTCGCGCTCGGATCGGTGAACGGATCGTTCGGTATCGACGTGGCGCTGTCGGCACTCGAGAAGGCCGGCAAGGGCAAGCTGCTGTCATCGCCGCGCGTCTCGACGCAGAACAACGTCGAAGCCGAAATCACGCAGGGCGTGCAGATTCCGATTCAGACGGTTGCGAACAACACGGTCACCGTCACCTTCAAGGATGCGGCCCTGACCCTCAAGGTCACGCCACAGATCACGAGCGCGAACACGGTCATCATGAAGATCTCGCTCGAGAACGCATCCCCCGACTACAGCCGCCAGGTGAACGGCATTCCGCCGATCGACACGCAGCGCGCGCTCACACAGGTGCTCGTGAACGACGGCGCGACGACGGTCATCGGTGGCATCTACGTCAGCCAGGAGCAGACGACGCAGGACCGCACGCCGGGCCTCTACCGGCTGCCGCTGCTTGGCTGGTTGTTCAAACGGGACGGTCTTACGGATTCCAAGCGCGAGCTGTTGATTTTCCTCACGCCGCGCATCGTTCGCTCGTAGCGGAGTAGGGCAAAGCCATGAGTGTTGCTATGTGCAAACGGGTTGGCGTCGGGCTCGCGGCCCTGGCGCTCGCAGTGGGTGTTGCCGGGTGCGGCAAGGCATCGCGCACGGGCCGGTCACCGGTCTATCTCGTGATCACGAACCTGCAGGCAGCGTCGGGCGCCGATCCGACCAAGTTGTCGGCGGTGCTGTATTCCGACGTGGTGACGCTGGTGAAGGCGAGTGGAACGGGCACGCAGACGAAGGTGCCGACGATCTACCCGGACCTGGGCCAGGTCACCTTCAAGTTGTCGATGAAGGACGTCGGCCAGCAAGGCAACCCGACGGCGCCGGAGCCGAACAACGCGGTGACGCTCAACCGGTTCCACGTCGACTACCACCGGAGCGACGGCCGCAATACCCCCGGCGTGGACGTGCCGTACGGGTTTGACGGTGCCATGACGTTCACGGTCGCGAATAACGACGCCTCGAGCGGAGCCTTCGAGATCGTCCGCATCCAGGCGAAAGAAGAAGCCCCACTCATCCAGCTGGCGGGCGGCGGCGGCGCGATTGCCATCAACACGATTGCGGACGTGACGTTCTACGGCAAGGACGTGGCCGGCAACGACGTGCAGGCCAACGGGTCGATGAGTGTGAACTTTGCGGATTGGGCCGACCCCGACAAATAAACGGGCAGCAGCTCTTAGTAGATGAGCAGGGTGAAATCATGACGTCACGTCTCTCACGGACGACCTTCGCGGTGGCGCTGCTGCTGGCCGCTTCGGCCTGCACGGTCCATAAGACCGAAGCGCCTCCGGTCAGCGGGCCTTCCGAGCTCGGCACGGCTCTGACACTCCAGGCCTTGCCCGACACGCTGCCGCAGGACGGATCTTCGCAGTCACAGATCGTCGTCGAGGCGCGCGATGCCAATGGAGCGCCCTTGCGGTCGCTCGCAGTGCGCGTCGAGATCACGGTCAACGGCATCGTGCAGGACTTCGGGCAGCTGTCCGCGCGCAACGTCACAACCGGATCCGACGGCCGCACGAGTGTGATCTATACGGCGCCGAAGGCCGCCGACACCATCGACCACTCGACGATCGTGGCAGTCAAGGTGACGCCGGTCGGGTCCGATGCCGCGACGCAGGTCGCGCGTACGGTCAACATTCGCCTCGTTCCGCCTGGCGTCATCACGCCTCCCGGCGGCAACGCGCCTGATTTCACGATGTCGCCCGACGGTCCGCTCGTGCTTCAGACGGTGAGCTTCGTGGCCGAGAACGACGCCGATGTCACGAACTACTCGTGGAGCTTCGGCGACGGCGGCAGCGCTACGGGCCGCATCGTCAGCCACCAGTTCGGCCACGCCGGGTCGTTCCCGGTCACGCTGAGCGCGACCTTCAACGATGGCGTCGTCGGCACGCGCTCGAAGTCGATTGATGTCGGCGCGGGCGATGCACCGGTCGCATCGTTCGTTTTCTCGCCCTCATCGCCCGGCGTTGCAGAGACGGTGTTCTTCAATGGTGCGGCTTCCACGGCGACGCCGCCGCGGCAGATCACGAACTATCAGTGGGACTTCGGCGACGGCAAGGGCGGCGGCG
>JBKPMA010000158.1:0-2766 GCA_046731935.1 Acidobacteriota bacterium | reverse complement strand
GTGCCCCTGTCGTGGACGGCAGCCGCCATTCACGGTGGCACGGCGCTGACCCTGGGCGTCGTCCACAGCGCCTGGTGGACGGCATTGGATGTGTGGATTCGCCCCTTCGACGCAATGGGCGTCCCTGCGTTCTGGCCGGGCTTCCTGAAGACGCTCGACGGGCGGCTGTTCTTCGAGGCGCTCGTCTACATGACGGTGCTCGGCACGTCTCACGCGGTCGAATCGCACCAGCGCCTTCGGGAGCGCGAGATGCGCGCCGTGCAGCTCGAAGCATCGCTCACCCAAGCGCGGCTTCACGCCCTGGAGCTTCAGATCCAGCCTCACTTCCTCTTCAACACACTCCACGCGATCGGAGGACTCGTTCGTCAGGATCGCCCGTCCGACGCGGTCGCCATGATTACGGGTCTGAGCGACCTGCTCCGCTACTCGCTGGATCACGAAGGCGCGCACCACGTGACCCTGGGCCGGGAAGCGGACATCGTCGTGCGCTATCTGGACATCCAGGCGATCCGGCTGCCAGATCGCTTGAAGGTGTCGGTCGATGTGCCTGACGACGTGCGCGGGGCGGCCGTGCCTGCGATGATTCTTCAGCCACTCGCGGAGAACGCCGTGCGTCACGGGATTGAACCGCTGTCGCGTCCGGGCGAGGTCCGGCTGACCGTCCGGCGTGAGGCCGACTCGCTCGTCATCGAGCTGTTCAACAGCGGTCCGCCGTTCCACGAACACCGCTGCGGCGTCGGTCTTCGCAACACACGCGCGCGGCTTGGGCAGCTGTACGGCGAGCGCCATCAGTTCAGCGTGGTCACGGCTCCGGGTGGGGTCAGCGCGCGGCTCGTGATTCCCTTCGAGGTCGCACCCGCATGATTCGCGTGCTGATCGTGGACGATGAACCGATCGCACGCGAGACCCTGCGTCTCTGTCTGGAGGGCGACCGAGAAGTCACTCTCGTTGGTTCGTGCAGCGGCGCGGACGCCGCCGCGATCGTGCGCTCCACGTCCCCCGACATCATGTTCCTCGACATCCAGATGCCCGAGGTGAACGGATTCGACCTCATCGAGCGTATCGGCACGGCCGCGGTACCGGTCATCGTGTTCGTGACCGCGTACGATCAATATGCGCTGCGCGCCTTCGAGGTGCACGCGCTCGACTATCTGTTGAAGCCGTTCGACGACCGCCGCTTCCAGGATGCCCTCGCGCGCGCCAAACAACAGCTGCGGGCGCGTGCGTCGTCGACCGTCGAGGAGCGGCTGCTCAATCTGCTCGAGGAGCGCGAGAAGTCGGTGCAGCCCTATCTGCACCGGTTCGTCGTGCGCGCGCGCGAGCGGTCGATCTTCATACCGGCTGAAGACGTGGACTGGATCAACGGGGCGGACGACTACGTCGAGCTGCACGTCGGGAAGGACACCCATCTGCTCCGCGAGCGGCTTGCGGATCTCGAAGGGCGTCTGGATCCGCAACAGTTCGCCCGGATCCACCGGTCGACGATCGTGAACATCGATCGCGTGAAGGAACAGCACGCGCTGTTTCGCGGTGATTCGCTCCTGGTATTGACTGACGGCGTCCGTCTGCGTTTGAGCCGGAGCCGGCGCGCCGAGTTCGAGCGGCGCCTGACCAGCTCACCGCGGGCGCACGCCGACTCACCGCAAATCCGCTGAGGGTCCCGGCCGCCGGTGCCACGCTGGCGAGTGTCGCGACCGTGACGTCGAGATTGTCTGGAGGTTCCCGCATGAAAGTACGGCTTACGCTCGCTGCCCTCCTGGCGGCATCTCTCGTCTCGCCGCACGCAGACGCTGCGCAGTCCCCGCGTGACGCACTGGTGCGGCCGGTCAGTTGGCTGGCCGCGCACCTGAAGGATCCCGACCTGGTGCTGTTGCACGTGGGCGACCGCGGCGAATACGACGTCGCGCATTTGCCTGGCGCGCGTTACATCTCCATGGACGATCTGTCTGTGTCGGATCACAGCGGCGTCGGGCTGCACCTGGAGATGCTCGCACCCGACGTGCTGCGGCAGCGGCTGCAGGCGTTCGGCATCTCGAACGCGTCGCAGATTGTCGTGTATTACGGCAAGGACTGGGTGTCGCCCGCGACGCGTGTGATCTTCACGCTCGACTATGCCGGCCTCGGCGATCACACGTCGCTCCTGGACGGCGGACAGGACGCGTGGGTCCGCGACGGTCATTCAGTGACGAACGAGGTCCCGCCAGTGAACCCGGGAACGTTGTCTGCGCTCTCGGTCAAGCCGATCGTCGTGGATGCGGCGTACGTCCGCGCCCACCTCGGCACGGACAAACTCACCGTCGTCGATGGGCGCAGCCGCTCCTTTTACGATGGCGTCGAAACGGGAGATTCGATGGGGCGGAAGCATCGTACCGGGCACATCGCCGGCGCGAAGAGTATTCCGTTCACGGAACTGACCGACGATCGACTGATCGTGCGCAGCGCACCGGAGCTGCTCGAGATCTTCACCAAGGCGGGCGTCCGGCCAGGTGACACGATCATCGGCTACTGCCACATCGGCCAGCAGGCGACCGCCATGCTGTTTGCCGCGCGGACGCTTGGTCACCCGGTGCTCCTCTACGACGGATCCTTCGAGGACTGGTCGCGCCACGCGAACTATCCGGTCGAGGCCGCTGCGGCGAAGTAAGCGGGTCATGGCCATGACATCGCGCCGCCCGTACTCCGATCCGTATCTGACTGGCGCAGGTCTCGGTCTGTCTCTTATACACATCTGACGCTGCCGACGAAGGAGTCGAGGGGGGGTGGGGG
>JBKPMA010000157.1:0-11864 GCA_046731935.1 Acidobacteriota bacterium | reverse complement strand
GAGTGGCGACCGTATCAGCATCGCGTGCTGGCCAGCGTCGATGGCCAGCTCGTACCGATTCCGATCAACCTGAACACGATCAATGCGCTGTACGGCACGAAGCTGACGTCGTTCGAGCTGGAACAGTTCTTCGCGTCACGCGCCGAGACGCGCGCAGAGATACGCACGTCCGAGGACGTGATCGTCAGCAAGGTGGGTCGCGAGCTGTACGAAAAGTTCTTCAAGCACTACACGCGCAAGCAGTGGGGCCTGGATCCTTCAGAGCTCGACGCAATGGTCACCGCGAGAGTACCCGTGCGGACGAATCGCGACGACCGCTATTTCACGGATACGTATCAAGTCATGCCGGCCGCCGGCTACACACGGATGTTCGAGCGGATGCTCGCGCATCCGAACATCATGCTGCTGCTCGGTGCGGATTACCGGAGCGTCCGCCAGTTGATTCCGCATCGCGAGGTGATCTTCACGGGGCCGATCGACGAGTTCTTCGATTACCGGTTCGGCAAGCTGCCCTACCGCTCGCTCCAATTCCGGTTCGAGAATCACAACGTGCCCTACATGCAGGACGTCGCGGTGATCAATCACCCGAACGACAATGCCTATACGCGCGTGACGGAGTTCAAGCACCTGACAGGGCAAGAGCATCCGAAGACGGCGCTCGTGTACGAGTATCCCTGCGCCGAGGGCGATCCGTACTACCCGGTACCACGGCCCGAGAACCAGCAGATGTACCGGAAATACCAGGCATTGGCGGCGCAGACTCCAGACGTCCATTTCCTGGGGCGTCTGGGCACCTACAAGTACTACAACATGGATCAGTGCGTGGCGCAGGCGCTGTCCTACTACAGGAAGGTGCTGTCCAATCGCAGCCTGGTCCTCGCAACGACAGCTTGAGGGGGCGCGTTCGCGCCCGCCGTGCACGGCCGAGGTGTGGACGCGTGCTTGCGTCGGACGGTTCAGTCCGGCGATAGTACGTGTTCCCCTCGATGCCGCGCGATTTCGACTCTCCTGGACGCCTGCCTCTCTTCATCGCGTCCAGTTGTGGCCTGTACGTCCTGACCGGCGGCGTCCTGTCGCTTGCCGGCTGGGCGTACGATCGACCCAGGCTGACAGACCTGACCCACGTTGGCGTGTCGATCCAGCCGAACGCAGCCGTGGCCGCGCTCCTGACTGGCGCCGCGGTGCTGCTTTTGACCGTGAACCGCCCGGCGATCGCTGCGGCGCTCGGCGCCGTCGTGGGGCTCATCGGCGCGACGACGCTTGTCGAGCATCTCACGCGCGCCGACTTCGGCATTGACACGCTCCTGCTGTTCGGACGCACCTGGGGACAATCCGGCACGACCTACGTCGGCCGCATGGGCGTACCGGCGTCGGTGTCGTGGAGCCTGCTCGCGGCCGCACTGATCCTGAACCGTTCCGCCGCCTATCGCCGGCGTGCGCCGTTCGCCGCTGTACTCGTCGCCTCGATCGCCGGCCTCTCGCTCACGGGCTTCGCCTACGACGCCGACCCGCTCTATGCCGTTCCGCGACTGACATCGATCAGCCTACAGACCGCCACGTTCCTTCTGTCGAGCGCCGCCGGACTTTTGTTTGCGATGGCTGACCGCGAGCCGTGCCGCACGTTGTTCGAAGACAGCGGCGCCGGTCTCCTCGCGCGGCGGTCGGTGCCGATCATGATCGGCTTTCCCCTGGTGCTCGGGTTTTTTCGTCTTCACGGAGAGCGCCTCGGCCTGTTCGACACGGCGATGGGAACCGCGCTCTTCGCCTGGACCCTCGTGCTGGCCACCTGCCTCGTCGTCTGGAGAGCCGTGCGTGCGATCCGGCAACGCGAGCGCGCGCTCTCCTCTGCGGACGATGCGACACGGCTGGCGAGCGACGCGTTCCGCGCGAGCGAGTCCCGCCTGACGGCGCTCCTGCAGCAGCTGCCGATCGGCGTCGGCGTCTTCGGTCCCGATGGCCGGTGGGTCATCGAAAATCCGGTCCTGCACCGCTACGTGGGCGAGCGGCTGCCTTCACTCGAGCCCGATCAGGCCCGCCGATGGCAAGCATGGACCCAGCACGGCGATCCACTGCCGACGAGCGAGTGGCCGGGTCCGCGCGCGCTGCGTGGCGAGACGGTCGAGCCCGGCGTGACGTTCTTGTACACGGCGGAGGATGGACGCGAGCGGTGGATTCGGGTGAGCGCCGCGCCGTTTCTGGCGGCCGACGGGGGACGACTCGGCGCCATCGCGTTGCTGCAGGATATCGACGAACAGAAGCGTGCGCAGGATGCGCTCGCCCAGAGCGAAGAGCGGCTTCGGGAACAAGCCGCAGAGTTGCAGGACGCCGCGAGGCGTAAAGATGAATTCCTCGCGACCCTGGCGCACGAGCTCCGCAATCCGCTCGCGCCGATCCGCACGGGGCTTCAGATGCTGAAGCTGGCTGGCGCGCCTGGAGGCAGCAGCGAGCGCACCTTGACCATCATGGAACGCCAGATCAACCATCTCGTCAGGCTGATCGACGATCTCCTCGATGTCAGTCGGGTCACGCACGGCCGCATCACACTCGCCGCCTCGCGGTTGAATCTGCTGGACGTGCTCAAACAGGCCATCGACACCGCCGCTCCGGCAATCGATGCGGGAAGACACACGCTCGACATGAGCGCGGCCGCTGAACTGATCGCCGTGCAGGCCGACGAGGCCCGCCTCGTCCAGATCTTCGCCAATCTGTTGAACAATGCCGCGAAGTTCACACCGCCCGGCGGCCGAATCGAGGTCGTGCTTTCTCAGCAGGACGGCCAGGCCGTCGTTTCGATTCGCGATACGGGCGTCGGCATCCCACCGGACATGCTCGAGCGTGTCTTTGATCTGTTCACGCAGGTGGACCGGTCGTTGACACATGCGCAAAGCGGATTGGGCATCGGACTCTCTCTCGTGAAGGGGCTGGTCGCGCTCCATGGAGGAAGTGTGGAAGGGCACAGCGAAGGGCCGGGCAAGGGCAGCACGTTTACCGTCCGGCTCCCGTTAGCACCACCGGCGCCAGAGCCGGCGTCCGTACCGCCGGCTCAATTGAACGCGCCGCGCTGCCGGGTGCTCGTCGTCGACGACAACGTCGATGCGGCAGACAGTCTCGCGGCGCTGCTGAAGATCCTCGGGCACGACGCAGTCACCGCGTACGATGGAGTGTCGGCCATTGCCGCCGCCACAGCGATCGTGCCCGACGTGATCATCCTCGACATCGGGATGCCTGGTCTGAATGGCTATGAAACCGCGACCCGGATCCGGGAGCAGCCCTGGGGCAAGGCGGTGCGGCTCATTGCCTTGACCGGATGGGGACAGGAACAGGACCGGCACAAATCGTTCGCGGCGGGGTTCGATGGACACCTCGTGAAGCCGACCGATCCGGCGACGCTCACGCAGATGCTGCGTGAGGTCGGCGTGTGCCGTTCGTAAGGTCCGTAGAATAGCGCACCAGCCGAGTGGGCCGCTCCGTCCGGCCACGCCGGTCGCGCGGCTTGCCGTGACGCATCACGCCGGGCAGAGGTAGGATGTCTGCCGCCGTGCGTTCCCGATTCATTCGCCCGCTCGTCGCCGCGTTCATGCTCATTGGGAGCGCCCTGACAGCGGCCCAGGAGACGCCACCGCCTGCTCCTCCTGATACGCGGCCGCGCGGCGGCACGATTGCCGCGGCACTGAGCGCCGTACGGTCGCACCAGCCGACCACGTTCGTGTACTTCAACCGCCCCATCGTCGTCCTTCGCGCCGACGTTCTGGGGCATCCTCCAACAGAGCGTGCCGAGACGGCCCGCCGCGTCCTGGAGGACCTCGTCGACGCGGGCGTGACGAGCCCCGTGTCGGCGCAGATGTTCGAAGGCGGCGCCCTTCTCAGTGTCGGGAATCGAGGTGTACTTGTCCTCGCCGCGCCCGACGCCAACGAGCTCGCGGGTGAGACGCTCGACAGCGTTGCGCGCACGGCCGTCGCGCACCTCCGTCAGGCGCTCGGTGAGGTCGACGAAGCCAAGGCTCCGAGTGTGCTGGCACGATCCGCCGGCGAAACCTTCCTGGTCCTCGTGCTCGCCGGCCTGCTGCTCTGGGCACTCGCTCGTCTTCGACGAGTGTTGATCGGCCGCCTCGTGAACGTCGCCGAGCAGAGAGTGGCCGACGCGGGCATCGCCACGCTCGATACGCTCCGCGCCTCGCGGATCTTCGATATCCAGCGCTACGCGATTGCTGCGCTGATTACTGCCGTCGATCTCGTCATCGTGTACGCCGCCGTGACCATCGCCCTGAGGCGATTTCCGTACACGCGCCCGTGGGGCGAGTCGATGCGCGGGTTCCTGTTCGCGACCGCGGAGCAGCTCGGCCTCAGCATCGTCGCTGGTCTACCGGGACTCTTCACGGTCCTCGTGATCTTCGTCATCGTCCGGTTCATCGGCCGGTTGCTCAAGATCTGGTTCGACGCGATCGAACAGGGCCGCACGACGCTGCCAGGGATCTATCCGGATACGGCCCGTACGACGCGCCGCCTCGTGACGACGCTGCTGTGGCTCTTCGCGATCGTCGTCGCGTATCCCTACATGCCGGGGAGCGGGACCGACGCGTTCAAAGGAGTCAGCGTTTTCCTCGGATTGATGGTGACGTTTGGATCGAGCGGTCTCATCAATCAGATCGTGAGCGGGGTCATGATCACGTACTCTAGATCGCTGCGCGTCGGCGATTTCGTGCGAGTCGGGGACGTGGAAGGCACGGTGAGCAAGCTCGGCGTGCTCTCCACGAAGATTGAGACGGTGTGGCGCGAAGTGGTCACGGTCCCGAATGCGGTCGTCATCACCCAGACGGCGACCGACTACTCGCGGACCGGCACGGCCGACGCCGTATATACGTTGATCACGGTGACGATTGGCTATGACGTCCCCTGGCGGCAAGTGGAGGCGATGCTGCTCATGGCGGCCGAGCGGACGCCTGGCCTTCGGACCGAACCGGTTCCCCTCGTGTACAAGACGGAGCTGAACGACTTCTACGTGAAGTACGTACTGCTCGTCTGCCTGCAGCACCCGCACGAGCGCCCCGACGTGCTCAACCGGCTCCACGCGCACATCCTCGATCTGTTCAACGAATTCGGTGTGCAGATCATGTCGCCCAGCTATCGTGGCGACCCATCGGCGCCCAAGGTCGTGCCGAAGAAGGATTGGTACGCGGAGCCGGCGCGGCGGGATGACGCTCCCGGCAATTCGCGACCTCCAAATCCCGGGTCCCGAGGCCTCAGCGGCTAGAGCCTGCAGCCGGCACGCGCAATCCTGAGGCGCAAATCCCGATAGGCTACTCGTCTCTGAGCGCCGCCATCGGCTCGACCAGTGCCGCGCGCCGCGCCGGGATCGTCACAGCGATGAGCGCGACCGTCGAGAACAGGATCGCCGCGATTAGATAGGTCAGGGGATCCATCGGCGTGATTCCAAAAAGGAAACCCGAGATGGAACCGCGCAGCGCAACTGCAGCCACAAGCCCGATCGCGAACCCGGTGACAACGAGTCGTGTGCTGTCCCCGAGGACCTGTCCGAACACCCGCCCGCGTGTGGCGCCCAGCGCGAGCCGGATGCCGATCTCGTGCGTGCGCTGCGAGACCACGTACGCGACGAGGCCGTAGACCCCGATCGCGGCGAGCAGCAGCGCGATCAGCGCGAACGAGGCGACCAGACTCGCGTAGAGTTTCGGTTTTGCGAGCGCATCGCCCACGAGTTCGCGCATGGTCTTGGCTCGGGAGACGGCCTCGGTCGGGTCGACTTCGTGGATCGCCCGGCTGATCGCTGCCGTTTGAGCCCCGAGGTCGCCTGCGGTGCGGACGACGAGGTTCGTGATGTATCCAGGCGTTTGCGAGTGGAGCAGGAACACGGTAGGCAAAGGATCGCTGGTCAAGCCGTTGTGGCGGATGTCGCCCACGACGCCGACGATCTCCGCAAGCGTCTGATTCGTGGCCTGCACGAGGATGCGATGCCCGATCGCACGGCCCTGCGGAAAATAGCGTCTCGCAAACGACTCGTTCACGACCAGCACACGCGGAGTGTTCATTCGATCGCCGATGTCGAATACCCGCCCCTCGATGAGGGGGATGCCCATGGCCGCAAAATAGCCGCGGCTCACGAGCGAACAGTCGGTTGACAGCGTGCGCGATTCGTCGCCGACGGATTGTCCGTCGATCCAGAAGCCGGTGCCGCAATTGCGTCCCGCGAGCGGCAGGAACTGAATCGTGCCAACCGCTTTGACGCCAGGGATTGCCTGCACGCGGTCCAGAATCTGATCGACCAGCGCAATTCGGGCTTCCGGTGGACGCACACCGAGGAACAGGTTCATCGTCACGGTCTCTGCGGGTTCGAAGCCCAGGCCCACACGGCTGAGGCTGTCGAACGTCCGCAGCAGCAGTCCCGCCCCCACGAGCAGCACGACGGCCAGTGCGACTTCGGCGACGACGAGCAGGCTGCGGATGCGATGGTGGCGCCGATCGGCGGTTCCACCGCGAACACGGCTTTGCAACGCGGCTTGCGGCTCCGTTCGCGCGGCCTGCCACGCGGGCACGAGACCGAAAACCACTGCCGTCAGACTCGATAGCCCGAACGTGAACCACAGTGCCGTGACGTTCAATCCGACCGACTCATTCAGGCCTGCGGTCAACGTGTCAGGCGCGAGGGTCACCAGCGCACCTGTGGCCATCGACGCCACTGCGAGTCCGAGCAGACCTCCGGTGAGAGACAACACCAGACTCTCGATCACGAGTTGCCGGATGAGACGTCCGCGGCCGGCGCCGAGCGCCGTTCGTACGGCGAACTCGCCTCGCCGCGCGATGCCCCGCGCCAGCAGAAGTCCGGCAAGATTCGCGCACGCAATCAAGAGCACCGTCACGACGATGCCCGTGAGCAGCTGGAGCGCCCGCCGGCTGTCGCTCACGAGAAAATCGTGCAGGCCGGCGACGAACACGCCCATCCCCTCGTCGAAGCGGAACTCTCTCGACAGCGTCGCCGCAATCGTCGCCATCTCGGCGCGAGCCGCCGCGACGGTCACTCCAGGCCGCAGCCGCCCGTAGCATTGGAACGAGCGCGAGCCGATCGAGCCGGGATTCGCCGGGTCGATGCCGAGCGGCGTGAACACTTCGGGCTCCATCGACCCGAGGCGGAGCGCCGGCGCCACGCCGACGATGGTCAACGAACCATCGGTGACGCGCAGCTGCTTGCCCACGACCGAGCGGTCGCCGCCAAACCGCCGCGTCCAGAAACCGTGGCCGAGGATCACGACGCCGTGATCGCCCGGTCCGGTCTCGTCGCGGGTGAACGCACGGCCCAGCACCGGCTGGACGCCGAACACCCGGAACAGGTCCGCCGTGGTTTGGACACGGGCCACCTGTTCCGCGCCGGTCGCGCCGAGCACGTTGAGCGGAGGCGTCTGCACCAGGGCGAGCGATTCAAATGAGCGTGCGCGAGCGTGCCAGGCGAGGAAGTTGGCCGGATGGACCGCCACGGGCTGTGCCTCGCCCTGCGGCTGCTCCAGCAGCACGGCGATGCGCCCCGAGTCGGGATAGGGGAGGGGCCGCAGCAGCACCGCATCGACGAACGTGAAGATCGTCGCGTTGACGCCGATGCCGATCGCGAGCGACAGCAGGGCGACGCAGGTAAACCCGGGACTCTTCAGTAACGAGCGGCTGGCATAGCTCAGATCCCGGAGGAGGCCGTCGATCAGTCGGGGCATGTTGCTCCTTGCTCTGTTATGCTACATTTTTAGCACATACCAGGTGCGGCCAGTGAATGCAACGGAAGGCCGCAGGATTCCGTCTCAGATTCCAGTCATGACCAACTTCTTCGGCGATCTCCGGTATTCCGTGCGCCAGTTCCGGCAGTCGCCCGTGTTCACGGGTGCGGCGATTCTGACGCTGGCGCTTGGCATCGGCGGCACCACGGCCATATTCACGCTCATCCATGCGGTGATGCTCCGATCGCTCCCGGTGGCTGATCCGGCCCGGTTGTACAGGATTGGCGAAGGCGACGATTGCTGCGTGGAAGGCGGGCCGCAGGATCGCTGGGGCATGTATTCGTATCCGCTCGTCGAGCGCATCAAGGCGGCGACGCCCGAGTTCGAGGAGCTCGCCGCGTTCCAGGCCGGCGGCGGAAGTCTCAGTGTCCGGCGCCAGGGCGTGGAAAACGCGTCGCGTCCGCTGCGGTCTGAGTTTGTCTCCGGCAATTACTTTTCGACGTTCGGCGTGGGTGCATTTGGCGGGAGGGTGCTGACACCAGACGACGATCGTCCAGGGTCGCCGCCGGTCGCGGTACTCAGTCACCATGCCTGGCAGAGCAAGTACGGCGGCGATCCGGCTGTCGTGGGCTCGACCTTCGTCATGTCTGGCCACCCGGTCACCGTCGTCGGCGTCGCGCCGCCAGGATTCTTTGGTGAAACGCTCCGGAGCGATCCGCCGGACTTGTGGATTCCGCTGGGCCAGGAACCTCTCATCAGCGGCAGCAACTCGTTGCTGCGCCAATCGGTCTCGGCCTGGCTTCGCGTGATCGGCCGGCTGCGTCCCGGTGCGTCCATCGAGGGTATGTCGCCGCGCCTAACCCAGCTGCTTCACAACTGGATGCGGAACGAGTCCGGGTATCCGGCCAACTGGATGCCCGAGGTGATCCGTATGCTACCGCAGCAGGTCATCAACGTCGTTCCGGCAGGAGCCGGCGTCGCCGTGATGAAGGAAGAGTATGGGCGCAGCCTTCAAATCCTGCTCGCCGTCTGCGGGCTCGTGCTCCTCATCGCCTGCGCCAACGTCGCCAACCTGTTGCTGGCACGCGCCGTCTCGCGGCGTACTCAAACGGCGCTGCGTCTGGCCGTTGGCGCGACACGACGGCAGATCGTGACGCAGGCGCTCATCGAAAGCGTGCTGCTGGCCGTTGCCGGCGGCATTGCCGGACTGGCCGTCTCGATTGCCGCAGCGCGCCTGCTCCTCGCGCTCGCATTCGGGAGCTCGTCATTCCTCCCGATCAGCGCGGTGCCGTCCCCGCTCGTCCTGGGCCTCGCATTCCTGCTCGCGCTCGTCACGGGCGTCATCTTTGGCGCAGCGCCCGCGTGGTTCGCCACGCGAACGGATCCCGTGGACGCCTTGCGCGGCGCGGGCCGGACGACGGGCGATCGATCGTCGTTTACGCGCCAGGCGCTGCTCGTCGTCCAGGCCACTCTGTCAGTGGTGCTCGTCGCTGGCGCCACGATGCTGGCGCGCAGCCTGGACAAGCTCGAGTCGCAGGACTTCGGATTCCAGGTGCCCGGCCGCGTCGTCGTGTCGCTGAACAGCCCCACCACGGACTACACGGTGCCCAAGCTGCAGGCGATGTATCGCCAGCTGGAAGAGCGGCTGAACGCGCTGCCGGGCGTCAAAGGAGCGGGTCTGGCGCTCTACAATCCGCTCACCAACAACTGGGGCGAGCTGATCTTCGTCGCGGGCCATCCGCCAGCGAAGCTCAGCGAGAACAGCGGAGCGTCCTGGGATCGCGTGAGTGCGAACTATCTTCAGCACCTCGGGATGATGCCGCTGCGCGGACGATCGTTCGGCGCGTCCGACAACGAGACCTCCGAGCCGGTGGCCATCGTGAACGAAGCGTTCGTGAAGCGCTTCTTCAAGTCGACCGAGGATCCGATCGATCAGCACTTCGGTCTCGACAAGCCTGAATACGATTCCACGTTCCGCATCATTGGCGTCGTGCGTGACGCGAAATTTGCGGGTTTTGCGCTCGACAAGCCGGCCCGCCCGATGTTCTACGTCCCGCTCGCGCAGAACGTGGACTACAAAGACGACCTGCTGCAGCGGATCGAGGTCGCGTCGCACTTCATCGGCGGACTGTTGCTGGTGACGGACGTCGCGCCTGGCACGCTCGAGCCGCAGCTGCGTCGTACGTTGGCCGCCGTGGATCCCGACCTGACGATCACGGAGGTCCAGACCATGCAGCAGCAGGTCGATCGTTCGTTCGATCAGGAACGGGCGGTCGCCAGTCTGGCCGCCCTGTTCGGCGTCGTGGCGCTTCTGCTCGCGGCGATTGGACTGTATGGCGTGACCGCCTACAGCGTGGCGCAGCGGACCAACGAGATCGGGCTGCGGATGGCGCTCGGGGCCGACAGCGGGTCGGTGCTTCGGCTCGTGCTGCGCGGTGCGTTCCAGCGAGTGCTGATCGGCCTTGTTCTTGGTGTCCCGCTTGCCGTCGGCGCGGGCCGCCTCATCGCGGCGCAGCTGTATGGCGTGTCGTTCTGGGATCCGGTGGCGCTATCGGTCGCGGCGGGTGCGCTCGGTGTCTGCGCACTGATTGCGAGCATCATTCCCGCGCGCAGTGCGGCCGCGCTGTCGCCGATGCGCGCGTTGCGGGTGGACTAATCGACTTGACAACCTGGCGGTAGGGCGAATATATTCGCGCATGGCGAAATTATTCGCCCGAGCCCGCCGCGTGCATGCCCAAGATCACCACGGTTGACCTCACCCGACGCGAAAGCCAGATCATGGAAATCCTCTACCGCCGCCGCCGGGCGACGGTCGAAGAGGTGCGCGGCGAGCTGCCAGACGCGCCGAGTCCGTCGAGCGTCCGGAAACTTCTCGACATCATGATCGATCGCGGCCTGCTCGCGCGGGAGTACGACGGGCCACGGTATGTGTACTTTCCGGCGGTGAAACCCGAAGATGCCAGCCGGTCCGCCCTCAAACAACTCGTCCACACATTCTTCAACAACTCGCCGGGATCGGCGGTCGCCGCGCTGCTCGACAGCCCGTCCATGCGGCTGTCGCCTGCTGAATACCGCGAGCTCACCCAGCTGTTGAAGAAGGCGCGGGAGCAGGGAGACGAGCGATGAACATCACTGCAATCGATCCCACGATCTGGTCCGCCGTTTTACTGGTCGGGCGGGTCACCGTATTGCTTGGCGTGGCAGCGGGTCTCCAGTGGCTGTTGCGGCGGCGGATGTCCGCGGCGACCAGTCATCTCGTCTGGACGATCGCCATCGGCGGCATCCTGCTGCTTCCGCTCGCGTCGATGGTGGCGCCGTCCTGGGCGCTCGTCGTGCGCACTGAGCCCCGTGTGAACCGGACACTCCCGGCGCCTGCCGCAGCGTCGGTGCCGATCGAGGCGGTGAGCTCCGGCCCCGGCGCTTCCGCGCACGTTCAGACACCGGCTGGTCCCGCTCAAGCCAGCATGTCGTGGTCGGCAATCGCCGTATGGACGTACGCCCTGATTGCCGTCGCAATGCTCCTTCGCCTCGCCGTGCAGCACGCGACCGTTCGCCGGCTGCGCCGCCGGGCTGAGGTCATCGCTGACACCGAGTGGACGGATCTGTTCGCGCAGTGTGAAGCGGATCTCGGAGTGCGGCGCTCCGTGGCTTTTCTGCGTTCCCGCGACCTGAACGTGCCAGTGGCATTCGGGACTCGCCGTCCCTCGATCATGGTGCCGGCCATGGCCGACACCTGGAGCGCGGATCGGCGGCGAGCGGTGCTTCGGCACGAGCTCGCGCACGTGGCTCGATACGACTGTCTGACGCAGATAGCCGCCGAGGCCGCATGTGCGATCTACTGGTTCCACCCCGTGGTGTGGTGGGCAGCCTACCGTCTGCGAATCGAGCGCGAGCTGGCCTGCGACGACCGGGTGATCGCCGCGGGCACGCAGCCCCGCGCGTACGCAGGCCACCTGCTCGAGATTGCCTACTCGTTGCACGGACGGACAGCGCCGGCATTGGCCGTCGGAATGGCTCGCCCACGCCAGCTCGAAGGGCGGATGATGGCGGCGCTCGACGAGGCCCGGAACCGTGCCGTCCCGTCTGCGCGGGTTCGCGTCGCCGGTGCCTGCGTCGCTGCGGGCCTGCTGCTCGCCCTGGCCGGGGCTCAGC
>JBKPMA010000156.1:0-6554 GCA_046731935.1 Acidobacteriota bacterium | reverse complement strand
GCGCTTCCAGTGCGTGCGGCGGGCGCGGGCTTCCTCGAGACGACGGTCTTCGGCGGTCAAAACGCACCTTCCTTCGTTGATCGGTTCAAAAGGTTCAAAAGCTTCAAAAGGTTCAAGAGGTTCAAGCGGTTCAAACTGTTCAATGGGTGCCCGCGGAGCTCAAGGTGCCGACTGACGTGAACCTGTTGAACCCCTTGAACCAGTTGAACCTGTTGAACCTGTCGAACCGTGAGCGTCGCTGTTCATGTCGTTGACGAGCCTGATCGCATGTCCGTCTGGATCACGGACCAGGACGCCTTGACTGAAGCCAAGCTCCCCATCGGGTACAGCGACGACGCCCGGCGACACGCGCTGGCCGCCGCTCGTGGTCGCGGCCGCCTCGGTCTCACCGAGCGCCGGACTCACCATCGTCGTCTGCCAGTGCAGGACGTCGCTCGCGCGGAGGTCGGATGGCGCCGGACGTCCGTCCGACGGCGCCAGGTACTGCAGCAGCTCCACGCCGGGACCTTCGGCCGCGCGCAGCGTGGTGATCCGCAGCCGGGCGCCGAACACGTTGTTCAAGTGCTCCTGTTCCGTGCCCGAGTTCTCGCTCGTGCCCGCGACAGCGAGTCCGAGCGTGTCGCGATAGAAACGGAGGCTTGCCTCCGTGTCTTCGACGACGATCGCGGTGTGATCGATCCCGAGGAACAGCGCATCGGTTCGATGCCAGCGAGACTCGCCCTTGTCGGCAGGGAAGTGCAGCACCTCGAGAAAGTGCCCGTCTGGATCGCGGAAGTAGAACGCCCGGATCCCGGCGGCCGCCGGAATGGAGGCCGGCAGTGTTTGTGGGCCAGACGAAGCATGGCGCACGCGATGGGCCCGGAGCCGCGCGTAGGCCTGGTCCATGTCGCTGACGATGATGGCGATGTGCTGGAACGAGCGATCGTTGCTCCGCAGGTCCTGCGGGATCGCTCGGCTCGCGGGCGCCAAGTACTCCGTGAGCTCGATCGCCTCGTCTCCGAGTGTCATCGTCGCGACGCGCGCACGCATCCCGAAGACGCCTTCCAGCAGCTCGAAAGGACGCCCGGCCACCTCGCGTTCGGCGAGCGGCGTGAATCCAAGCACGTCGCGGAAGAATGCGACCGATCGGTCGAGGTCGGCCACGGTGAAGCCCACCGTCGCAACGCGCCTGACGGCACGCGCCGTCGCGATCGGATGAAGCGTCCAGGCGACGAGCAGAGTGCCTAGGACTGCAGCACAGACACGGATCCTCGTGCGGGCAGATGCCGATGTGGCCTGACGTCTCACGGCAGCCTCCTAGACCGCTTGCACCGTCGCGGTGTCTTGCGCGTGCAGACGCGCCTTCAGGTGATCCCCGACGCGCAGCGCGTTGGCCATGATCGTGAGCGCGGGATTCACCGCACCGCTCGAGGGAAAGAAGCTGCCATCGACGACGTAAAGGTTGTCCACCTCGTGGGCGCGACAGTTCGCGTCGAGTGCTGACGTCCGCGGGTCGTGTCCGAACCGAATCGTGCCGTTCTGGTGCGCGACGCCTGCCAACGGAATCCGCTGCCCGACAAACAGCTCGCGCGGCAGCAGGTGCGCGTGCATGTCGAGGTGCTCCATCAGGAACTTCAGCTTAGCGATCAGCCGCCGGTGCCCTTCCTCGTTGTTCGGTGTGTACGCCAGCACGGGGCGGCCGTTCGCATCGACCGTGACCCGGTTATCGGGGTCCGGCAGGTCTTCCGACGTCAGCCAGAAATCGAGCGAATGCTTCGCCATGAGGTCGAGCGTCCAGCCCGGCGCGATCGGAGGCGCGCCGGCAGACAGCGCCACGGCGTCGAGCTTGCCGACGAACGAGATGTGGCCCATCGGATACGCGAAGTCGTCGGCGCCGAAATAGAAGTCATTCAGGCCGAGCGTTTTCTGGAACACCGTCGGATTGGGTTGCTTCGACAGGGCGATCAACACCGAATTGGTGTGGCCCATGTAGTGGCGGCCCACGACGTCCGAACCGTTTGCGAGGCCGTTGGGATGCGCGGCGTTCGCCGATCGCAGCAGCAGCGCCGCCGAATTGATGGCGCCGCACGACACGACGACGATGTCGGATGAATAGGTCTCGACACGCCCCAGCCGCTCGACGATGACGCCGGTGATGTCGCGGCCAGAGGCGCTGGTCTCGAGGCGGCGCACGAGCGCGTTGGTGAGCAGCGTGACGTTGGGGTAGTGGAGCGCCGGTTCGACGCCGCAGACCTCCGCGTCCGACTTCGCGTGAACGAGGCAGGCATAGCCGTCGCAGGTCTCGCACCGGATGCACCGGCTCGTGCGGGGCGACTGCTCATCGAGCATGATCCCCAGAGGTACGGGGAAGGGCCGGCGCCCGACGCGAACCAGATCGTCGTGCAGTTGCTGCATCCGAGGTTCGTGGCTGACAGCCGGATATGGATACGGTGCGCTCGCCGGCGGATCCGTGGGATCCACGCCGCGCTCGCCGTGCACGTGATAAAGGCGCTCGGCCTCGGTGTAATACGGCTCGAACGTGTCGTAGCCCACTGGCCACGCCGGCGAAATGCCCCCGGCGTGGGCGAGCTCACCGAAATCGCGCTCCCGCAGCCGAAACAGGGCCGAACCGAAGAATTTCGTGTTGCCGCCCACGTAGTAGTTGGTGTGCGGATGCAGGGGATGGCCGTCCGCCGTGTGCCAGACCTCCTTCGTGTGGTACTTCGCGTCGACGTTGACGGCGCGGCTGCTCCAGTTGTCTTTTTCGCGCGGCACGTAGTCGCCCCGCTCGAGCAGCAAGATCCGCTTGCCCGTCGGTGCCAGCCGCAACGCCAGCGTCCCGCCGCCGGCGCCCGTGCCGATGATGATCACGTCGTAGCGCGCCATGCCTCTACCTCGCCGCCGGATGGCGGACCAATCGTTGACAATCCGCCGAAGCCTCACGCTCCGGCACCGAACATCCCGCGACCGATGAGCCGTTCCGATCGAGTGTCCAGGTGCAGTGGAAGATGCACCGGCCCGTCGCATCGTGATGCAGCTTGGCGCACGCCACCGCGGCGATCCCTCGCCACCGAACGAAGAGCTCCGCCGCGAGCAGCATGCCGGCGAGCGGGGCCAGGCAATAGATCCAGAGCGACTCGGTCATCGCCGACACGAGCGCCGGACCCGCGCTGCGCGCGGGGTTCATGCTCATGCCCGACAACGGCGCTTCGACGCTGATATAGGTCGCGACCAGCACACCGGCCGCGACACCGGTGAACGCGCGAAAACGCGAGTTCGACACGACCAGCACGGCGAGCATCAACCCGAACGAGATGGCCGCTTCGGCCGCAAAGGCCACGGGCGCCCCCGCCGGACCTGGAACCGTGCGAACGAAATTGATCGCCGGGTCGGCCAGGAGCGGCCGGGCCAGGCCGACCAGAGCCGCCATGACGACCGTCGCTCCCACGAACTGCGCGGCGACATACCCCAGGGCGTCAGCCAGGCTCACCTTGCCAAGCCTGAAGAACGTGAGCGTGAGCGCCGGATTCATGTGCGCGCCCGACCGGCGCCCCGGCTTCGAGTACACGAGCGCTATCGACGTGAGACCCATCGCAATCCCGCCGAGCACATGGCGCACGGCCGGCATCCGAATCGCCTGGTGCACCGGTGACGCCGGGTGCTCGAGCAGCACGCTGAAGAACGACGCCGAGACCATGAACGTGCCGAGGGCCGCTGCCTCGATGCCGTATTCGACGAAGTGGCCGGAAGATGTCTGTGGCATGACGAGCGCCGGCAGCAGCCGGATCCAACGAAATCGAGCGCTTCGATGCCTTTGACCGGCCGGCCGTTTCAGCCGGGCGAGGCAACACCGTTTGCCCGTCCCGGCATCCAAGCGCCCAAAGAGCGGTCATTAGTGGGGGAAGCAATGCAAGACGCGGCGAAAGCGGGAACGGTCACCGTACCGATGACGAGACGTCATCGCGTGGTCATTGCCGGCGGCGGCTTCGGCGGGCTGTATGCCGCACTCGAGCTCGAACGCGCGCTCGCAGGCGCCGACGATTTCGAAGTCACGCTCGTGAACAAGGACAACTTCTTCCTGTTCACGCCGATGCTTCATGAGGTGGCGGCAAGCGATATCGACCTCACCAACATCGTGAGCCCGATCCGCGCGCTGCTGAAGCGCGTGCATTTCTTCCAGGGCGAGGTCCAGAGCATCGATCTGCCGTCGCGGACACTCACGCTCGCTCACGGCTTCGACGGACACGCTCACGTAATGCCGTACGACTCACTCATCGTGGCCCTCGGGTCCACGACGAACTTCCATGGCTTGCCGGGCCTCGAGCAACGGGCGTTGACGATGAAGACGCTCGGAGATGCGATTCACCTCCGCAACAAGGTCATCGCGCACCTCGAGGCCGCCGACACCGAATGCCAGTCGCAGGATCGCGGGGCGCTGCTGACGTTTGTCGTGGCCGGTGGCGGATTTGCAGGCGTGGAGACGGCGGCGGGACTCTACGACTTCGTACTCGATTCTCTGCGCTGCTATCCCACTCTGAAGAAGGAAGACGTGCGTCTCGTCGTCGTGCACTCGGGCACGGTGATCCTGCCCGAGCTGGGCGAGGAGCTCGGGCATTACGCGCAACGCAAGCTGCTGGATCGCGGCATCGAGATCATCACAGGGACGCGGGTCGCCGCCGTGGACGACGAGCAGGTGCATCTGGCCAACGGCCAGGCGATCCCGACGCGCTTCGTCTTGTGGACAGCCGGGACGTCGCCGAATCCTCTCCTGATGAAAGTGTCGCCGGCGCTGGCGAACGGCCGGCTGATGGTAAACGAGTTCCTCGAAGTGCAGAGCGCCGAACGCGTGTGGGCGCTCGGTGACTGCGCGGCGGTGCCCAATCCGAAGACCGGCAAGTTTCAGCCACCTACGGCGCAGCACGCGCTGCGTGAAGGGCGCGTCGCCGCACGGAACGTGCTCGCCGCGATTCGCGGCGGACGGAAGCAGCCGTTCGACTTCGGCGGCCTCGGCCAGCTCGCCGCGATCGGCAAGCGTACGGGCGTGGCCAAGGTCTTCGGAATCAGGTTCTCGGGATTCCCGGCCTGGTGGCTGTGGCGCACCGTGTACCTGATGAAGCTGCCTCGGTTCGAAAAGAAGCTGCGCGTGGCGTTTGACTGGACGCTCGATCTCTTCTTCTCGCGGGATCTCGTGCAGTACCTGACCGAGCGCGAAGAAGGCATGTCCGGCCACCCGCACGATCGCGCCACCATCGATGCGACCGCGCAGCGTGCATCGAGTCCTGCGCCGCCCGTGGCTGTATGAGCGCGGTCGTTCCCTCGAGGCTGGACGGCCGCCTTGCCATCGATCGCGACACGTCGCGAGCGGATGCGGTCACGCTGTGGCTCGAGGGGACCCTCGATCTCCGGAACGCCACGCGGCTGGCCGACGAATGTCGTGGCCGCCTCTCACACGGCCAGCGCGTGCTCATCGATCTCAGTGAGCTGGATCGCGTCGATGACGATGCCGTCGTGGCGCTGGACGGGATCTCCGCTGCTGGCTGCCTCCTCTTCAACGCCACGCGATCGCTGCTCCGTCACGGCGCGTCGCACGTGCGCGCCGCGCGCGTGAACGCACGCTGAAACTCGCGGGCCATCCATACATCCAAACGCGGTGTTGAGGCTGTCGCGGCCGGCACTTTCACCGGGCGACGAGCCTCTCGAGATACGGAGGATTCCATGCTTCGCTCACGTTTCGGTCGTTCGTTGGCCGCAGTCTTCGCCAGCGCGGTTGTCGTCTTCCTGGCGGCACCCGCGGTGTTTGCAGGGGCCGATCAGGTCAGCAAGCCGTTTTCCGGCGCCAAGGTCAATGGCGGTACGGTCGCGCTCGCACGCAGTGGGAGCGCCGTTACCCTGACGCTCTCGAGCGACTTCAAGGTGCCCGACACGCCTGATCCACACTGGCAGGTCGTCGACGCGAACGGCACGGTCTACCTGCTGCAGCGCCTGGCCATCAAGGGCGACCGCGTCAACACGACGATCACGCTGCCGGCCTACGTGAAGACGGTCGCCAAAGTGCAGATCTATTGCGCCTGGGCGGAAGTCGTGCTGGGCGAGGCGCCGTTCACCCAGACTGTCTCGACCAACTGAGCCCGCGGAGACCGGACGGGAGGCCACCGGGCCTCCCGCGGGTGTTCGCCTTCGATGAAAGGATACGCATCATGACTCGCCTTCTTCCGGCTGTTCTGACTGTCGCCCTCACAGGCGCCGCCTTGCCGCTGCATGCGCAGGTGACGGAGGTCAAGACGCTCTCGCTCGCGGGCGCGCGCACGGTCGCGGATGCCGCGGCGGCGGAAGCGCACAAGCGGAACGCCGGCGGCGCCATCGCCGTGGTCGATACTGGCGGACATCTGCTCTTCCTCGAGCGGCTCGACAACACGTTCCCCGCCGCTGCGACCGTCGCGGTCGAAAAGGCGCGCACGGCCGCCACGTTCCGCCGTCCGACGCGCGATTTCGAAAAAGCAATCGCGAACGGACGCGCGTCGCTGCTCGGCGTCGCCGTGATGACGCCATTGCAAGGCGGTGTACCCATCGTGGTC
>JBKPMA010000155.1:0-8096 GCA_046731935.1 Acidobacteriota bacterium | reverse complement strand
GTCGAGAAGGTGGTGAAGAAGTACGGCGCCAAGCTCGGCGGCCGCTGCTTCGCCGTCTGGGGCCTGGCGTTCAAGCCTCGCACCGACGACATGCGCGAGGCGCCAGCCATCCCGATGATCGAAAAGCTGCTCGCGGCCGGTGCCCGGGTCCAGGCCTACGACCCCGAGGCCATGAAGATTGCGAAGGGAATCTTCGGCTCGCGCGTTCAATTGTGCGAGCGGAGCTACGACGCGCTGAAGGGGGCGGATGCGCTGGCGCTCATCACCGAATGGAGTGAGTTCCGGGAGCCCGACTTTCCGCGGATGCGGAAGCTGATGCGGCAGCCGGTGATCTTCGACGGGCGCAACATCTACAGTCCCGAGCAGATGCGCGCGCACGGCTTCACGTATCTGTCCATCGGTCGCTGATGGCCGGACTCCGCGGCGCGATCGACAATCCGCTGCTCTCGGTCGTGATGCCTGTCTTCAACGAGCGGGCGACGATCGAGGAAATCATCTCGCGCGTGTTGCGGGTACCCATCCGCATCGAGCTGATCGTCGTGGACGATGGGTCGACCGACGGCACCCGCGACGCGCTGCAGACATTGCAGCGTGAGCGGGGGTTCCGGCTGGTCCTGCAGCCGAAGAATCAGGGCAAGGGGGCGGCGCTCCGCCGCGGTTTTCAGGACGTCACGGGTGACCTGGTCGTTATTCAGGACGCCGACCTCGAGTATTCGCCGGAGGAGTATCCCGGGCTTATAGAACTGATCTGTCAGGGACGCGCTGACGTCGTATACGGATCGCGGTTTCTGGGACGCCACCGCGTCTTTCTCTTCACGCACTATCTCGGCAACCGGCTCCTGACGCTGCTGACGAACGTGCTCTATAACACCATGCTGAGCGACATGGAGACCTGCTACAAGGTGATGCGCACCGAGGTGCTCCGCTCGATGTCGCTGAAGTCGAACAGCTTTGGCATCGAGCCCGAGCTCACGGCGAAGATTTTCAAGCGCGGGTATCGCGTCTACGAGGTGCCGATCACCTATGACGGACGCAGCTACGATGAGGGCAAGAAGATCACGTGGCGCGACGGTGTCGTCGCGCTGTGGGTGCTCCTGAAGTACCGCTTCACCGAGTGAGCGCACTCCTCCGACTATTCCGTTACGTGGCCCCGTATCGCCTCAGGTTTATTGGGGCGATTGTGGCGATGCTCGTATACGCGGCGGCGTCCGCCGCGGTCCTGTACCTGATCAAGCCGATCCTCGACAGTGTGCTGCCGCACGGTCAGAAGCTGCCGCGCGTCATCACTGAGATCATCGGCTTCTATCTGTTGAAGGGCATCGGTGCCTACTTCTCCGCGTATCTCATGGTCGACATCGGCCAGCGAGTCGTGCGCGACCTCCGGAGCCTGCTGCATCGGCACATCCTGGAACAGTCTGCCGGGTTCTTCGCGCGCCGTACGACCGGGCAGCTGCTCTCCCGGGTGACGAGCGATGTCGGCCAAGTCCAGTTCGCTGTGTCGGAAACGATCGGCGACCTGCTCCAGGAGTCAGTGGCGCTGCTCGGCTACGCCGTCCTCCTTTTCTACTGGGATCCTGCGCTCGCGCTCGTTTGCATCACGGGCGCGCCGCTCATCGTGTATCCGCTCGCGCAGCTAGGCCGGCGCCTGCGACGGACGACGCGGCGCAGTCAGGAGGCCGTGGAGCATCTCTCGCACATCGCAACGGAGGCCTACACCGGCCACCGCATCGTGAAGGCATTTGGCGCCGAGCTGCGCGAGGCGCGGCGCTTCGAGGCCGCCACCGAGCGCCTCTATCGGATCAACATGAGCGTGACGCGCATCGTGTCGGTCCTGCCGCCGCTGATGGAACTGCTGGGCGGCGTCGCAATTGCGGTCGCCCTGTGGTACGGCAGCCGCGAGATCTCACAAAACCGACTGACGCCTGGCGCGTTCACGTCGTTCATCGCCGCGCTGTTTTTCATGTATGGACCCGTCAAGAAGCTGAGCCGGGTCAACGCCAGCCTGCAGCAGGCGATTGCGGCCTCCGAACGCATCTTCGAAGTGCTCGACCGGCACACGGAGGTCATCGAGAAGCCGGGCGCGCCGCCTCTGGCGCCCTTCGAACGATCCATTTCTTTTCGCGATGTCGGCTTTGCGTACGACGACTCGCACCGTCCCATCCTGCGCAACGTGAGTGTCGACGTCAGCGCCGGGCAGATGATCGCGATCGTGGGGCGGAGCGGAGCCGGCAAGACAACGCTGGCCAACCTGCTGCCGAGGTTCTTCGACGTGACCGGCGGCAGCATCACCATCGACGGGGTGGACATCAGGGATGTGACGCTGGCATCACTGCGCGCTCAGATCGGTATGGTCACGCAGGACACCATCCTCTTCGACGATTCGATCGAGCGGAACATCGCCTACGGAGTGCCGGAGGCGACACGGGAACAGATCGAATCGGCCGCACGCGCGGCCAACGCGCATGATTTCATCCTGGGGCTGGCCGAACAGTACCAGACCGTCATCGGCGAACGTGGTCAGCGTCTTTCAGGCGGACAGCGGCAGCGGCTCGCGATTGCCCGAGCCATACTCAAGAACTCACCGATTCTGATTCTCGACGAAGCGACCTCGGCGCTCGATTCCGAGTCGGAACAGCTGGTCCAGAACGCACTGCTGAATCTGATGCGTAATCGGACGTCGTTCGTGATCGCTCACCGGCTTTCCACCATCAGGAAGGCCGACGCGATCATCGTGATGGAGCGCGGACGCATCGTCGAAATCGGCCGTCACGAGGATTTGCTGGCACGCCCTGGCGGCACGTACGCGCGCCTGCACGACATGCAGCTACTGGAAGGCCGGAAGGCGACGGCCGTACCGTAATGGCTCGCGTCCCGCTGCAAAGGGCTCGCGGCAACTAGCACCGGTGGTCCGATGATCAAGAGTATGACGGGGTTTGCGTCGGTCTCGCACGAGGACGAATCGGGTGTCATCGGCGTGACCGTGCGCGCGGTGAACCATCGCTACCTCGACGTACAGCTGCGATTGCCGGCCGCGTTCAACGATCGGGAGAGCGCGCTGCGCGCCATCGTCCAGAAACGCGTGGCACGCGGACGCGTCGAAGTCAGCATCAGCGCACAGCCCCGGCACCAGACGACGCCGACGGTGGAGGTGAATGCCGCGCTCATCAGCGCGCTGCATGGCGCGCTGGCGACGGCGCGTGAGCAGGGCCTGGTCACCGGACCGCTGACGCCCGGCGATCTGCTTCGGATGCCGCAGGCCCTCACCATTCGCGACGCGCCGGCGCAGACAGAGCCCGCAACCGCGCTCGGCGATGCCGTGGCGCGATCGGTCGACGAGGCCATGCTGGCTCTGGATCGCATGCGCGTCCATGAAGGGCAGCATCTCCGCGCGGATCTCGACAGCCGTCATCAGCTGCTCGCGTCGCTGATCGAGCGCCTTGCTGCCGCCGCCGCGGCGGGACGAACCGCGCTCGAAGCCCGCTTGCGCGATCGGGTCGCCGAGCTGACGAGCGATATCCAGGCCGACAAGACCACCATCGCTCAGGAGATCGTGCGGACGGCCGCACGCTCCGACATCAGCGAAGAGGTGACTCGATTCAGCGCGCACCTGGCCCATTGGGAGGCGCTCAGTGACGACCCCGAGCCCTGCGGACGGAAGCTGGATTTCCTGCTGCAGGAGATGAACCGCGAGATCAACACGATTGGATCGAAGGCCGACGGGGTGGGCGTGTCGGAGCTCATCGTGACGACGAAGGCAGAGCTCGAGAAGATGCGCGAGCAGGTCCAGAATGTCGAGTAGACCCGGTCTGCTCTTCATCGTCTCGGCGCCGTCTGGCACTGGCAAGACGACGCTCGTGGAGCGCCTGGTGCAGGCGACGCCCGACCTGCGCCTCTCGCGTTCGTACACATGCCGGTTACCGCGGACGGGCGAGACCGACGGCCTTGACTATAATTTCATCGAGCGCGGCCGTTTCGAGGCCATGGCCGCAGCCGGCGAATTTCTCGAGTGGGCCGACGTCTTTGGCAACCTGTACGGGACGGGCGCACTCGAAACCCGGCGGGTGTTGGACGAAGGCCACGATCTCGTCCTCGTGATCGATGTGCAGGGCGCTCGCCAGGTGCGGCGGAGTGGATTCGGACATGTCGGGATTTTCATCCTGCCGCCCTCGTTCGACGTGCTCGAAGCGCGGCTTCGAAGCCGAAGCAAAGATACTGAAGTGCAGATGCAGCGCCGGCTGGAGGTTGCACGGCAGGAGGTCGGCGCCGTCGAAGAATACGATTACGTCGTGATCAATGACGAGGTGGGGCCGGCAGTCAGCCGCCTCGCCGCGATCGTCGCCGCCGAGCGCTCGCGACTCCGCGCGATGAGGCCAGCGGCCGACGCGATCGTCAAGAGCTTTCGCGCGGAAACACGGTAGGTAGACCTTTTGGGGCCTCGTGCCCTGAAGCTCACAGGCGCTCGGGCCCTTCTTATGTCCCTGATTGCTCTCGGAGTGACCGGCGGGATTGGCGCCTACAAGGCCGTCGAAATCGCTCGCGGCCTGCAGAAGCGCGGACACGACGTCGCGGCGATCATGACCCGGTCCGCGCGGCGGTTCGTCGGGCCCGTGACCTTCGAGGCCATCACCCGGCGCCGCGTGATTTCCGATCAGTGGTCGCCCGGCGCCAACGCGGATATCGAGCACATCTCGCTGGCGACAGACATTTCACTGCTGGTCATCGCGCCTGCGACAGCGAACGTGATTGGCAAGCTCGCCAACGGGATCGCCGACGACTTTCTGACATCGCTCTATCTGGCGACGCGCGCACCTGTGTTGATCGCGCCGGCGATGAACTCGAACATGCTGGAGCACGACGCGGTTCAGCGCAATCTGAACACGCTTGCGGCGCGCGGCGTGCGCTTCGTGCAACCGGGCGAGGGTTATCTCGCCTGCGGCTGGATTGGAAAGGGCCGCCTCGCCGAGCCTGACGACGTCATCGCCGCGGTGGAGCAGGCGCTGCGCGCTGACCAGTCCTTGTCCGGACGGCGCGTGATCGTGACCGCCGGCCCCACGTACGAAGATCTGGATCCCGTTCGCTTCGTCGGCAATCGATCCAGCGGCCGGATGGGTTATGCGCTGGCCGCCGAAGCGGCGGCACGCGGTGCCGACGTCGTGCTCATTACGGGACCGACCTCCTTGGCCCTTCCGCTTCCCGACGCGATTCGAGTGCGGACCGCCGCGGAGATGCGTGACGCCGTGCTCTCGAACCTCCAGGGTGCCGACGTGCTCGTGATGGCCGCGGCAGTGGCGAACTATACGGCGGCGCACGTCTCGCACGAAAAAATTGCGCACAAAGAAAAGGACCTCGTGCTCAACCTGGTGCCGACACGCGACATTCTGGCGGATGCGGCAGCATGGCGCCGGGAACGGGGACTCGAGCGGCCGCTACTCGTCGGCTTTGCGGCAGAAACGCACGACGTCCTGGAACGGGCGCGCGCGAAACGCCAGCGGAAGGGCATCGACCTCATCGTCGCCAACGATGTGTCGCGCTCTGACGCGGGGTTCGAGGTGGACACCAACGCCGTGACGCTGATTGGCCCCGATCAGGAGGAGCCGGTCGCACTCGCGTCGAAGTCCGCCATTTCTAGAATCATCCTGGATCGGATCGTCCACCTACTCGGCCCTGCGGGCGCGAGCGTGCCCGCGCCCTCGCCGGCGCGCGGCTAATCGGCACCATGTCGGACGATCTCATCAATCACCTGCGCTACTACGCCGAACTGGGTGTCGATGGCGTCAGCCGTGACCCGGCCTGGAGAGCTCGCGCCGATCGCGAAGAAGCGGAGGCTGACCGGGGGCACGCTGTTGGTTCGGGGATCGTCCCCGATGGGTCCGCCGCGACTACCGTCATTCAGGTGGCGCGTTCGCGGGCCGACGCGCTGGCCGCGATCCGCGCGGATATCGGCGACTGCACCCGCTGTAAGCTGCACTCCGGCCGCACGAATCTGGTCTACGGCGTCGGTAGCCCGGATGCGACGCTGATGTTTATCGGGGAAGGACCTGGCGCTGACGAAGATCTGCAGGGCATCCCGTTCGTGGGCCGCGCCGGGCAGCTTCTCACGCAGATCATCAAGGCGATGGGTTTCGAGCGCGACGAGGTCTACATCGCCAATGTCGTGAAGTGCCGGCCGCCGAACAATCGCAATCCAGAGCCAGACGAGATCGAGCGCTGTGAGCCATTCCTCATGCGGCAGATCGACGTGATCGGCCCGCGCGTCATCGTTGCGCTCGGCAAGTTTGCCGCGCAGACTCTTCTCAGGACCGAGGAGCCCATCTCGCGATTGCGCGGACGCTTTCATACCCTCGGTCGCGCGGACGTGATGCCGACGTTCCATCCCTCCTACCTTCTGCGGACGCCGTCGGCGAAGCGCGAGGTCTGGGATGACATGAAGCAAGTCATGGAAAGACTCAAAGCCGGGTAATGACGATTGCAGAATGACGATCGACGATTAGCTCCCGAACCGAACTCGAATACGACTTCCGAACACGACCCCACGTCCCGCCTGTGTTTGTCTCTGTCGCTGTTCCCGTTCCGTTTCTCGATCTCCTGACCTATCGCGTCCCCGCCGGGATTGAGCCGCCGGTGCGCGGCGCGCGTGTGCTGGTCCCGCTCGGCACGCGGCAGGTAACGGGGTGTGTCGTTACCGTCGGTGTCGAGGTTCCCGCAGGCGTCGAGATGCGCGATGTGATCCGCGTCATCGATACAGACGCGTACGTGCCGCCGCATGTCGTGGATCTCGCCGTCTGGGTGGCGGAGTACTACGCGTCCGGTCCTGGCGAAGCACTGTCGGCCGCCATGCCGCCAGGCGCCGTGCAACACACGCCGCGCCGCGCACACGCATTCCGCACAATCCGAGTGGCCTCGCTCACAGCAGCGGGCCACGACGTCGCTCAGCACGGTACCGGTCCCGGATTCAGACTGAGCGACAGGCACCGCGAGGCGCTGGCAGTGCTGCACGGCGTGCCCACAGGACTTCCGGTCAGTCAGTTGCAGCGCCGCGGCATCAGCAGCGACATGCTTCGGCGTCTGGGGATGCGCGGACTCGTCAGCCTGCGTCAGGAGCGCACCGAGCGCGATCCATTCGCGGCCGCGGAGTCAGCGCGCCCGGCTGACGAGACGCCGCTCGAGCCGAGGATCCTGAGCGACGAGCAAGCGGTCGCGCTCGCGGAGCTCCAGCGGCTGGCGTCGACGCACGCCTTCCACGTCGCGCTCCTGCACGGCGTCACCGGCAGCGGCAAGACCGAGGTGTATCTGCGGCTGGCAGCCGCCATCGTGGCAGCCGGACGGCGCGTGCTGGTCCTCGTGCCGGAGATTGCCCTGACTCCGGCCGTTGCCTGGGCGTTTCGTGGCGCGTTTGGAACCCGCGTCGCCATCCAGCACAGCGGACTGTCGGATGGCGAGCGTCACGACCAGTGGCATCGCATCCGAGAAGGGCTCGTTGATATCGTCGTCGGCACGCGGTCGGCCGTGTTCGCGCCGCTCGATCAGGTGGGGCTCATCATCGTCGACGAGGAGCACGATCCCTCGTATAAGCAGGAAGAAACGCCGCGCTACAACGGACGGGACGTCGCGATCGTTAGGGCACGCGCCGCGGACGCACTGGTCGTGCTCGGGTCAGCCACGCCGTCGATGGAAAGCTATCGGAATGCGCTGGACGGCCGCTACAGCCTTCTGCGGCTGACGCGCCGCATTCAGGACCGTCCGCTCGCGGAGGTCACGATCGTGAACATGCGCAAGGACATGGCTGCGGCGGGTGACGAAGCTGTCCTCAGCCAGCGCCTCGCGGGCGCGCTCGACGCGCGGCTCGCACGCGGCGAGCAGGCCCTGCTCCTCCTGAATCGCCGTGGATTTGCGAGCTCCGTGTTCTGCCGCCAGTGCGGGGCGACTCTCGATTGCCCGAACTGCAGCGTGTCGCTCACGCTCCATCACGCGCGAAGCGGCGCCGGGCGGGCGCGGTGCCACTACTGCAATTATTCGATGGCGGTGCCCAAGACCTGTGCGATGTGTGCGGGGCCGTACCTCGATCACGTTGGATTCGGCACCGAACGAGTCGAGGC
>JBKPMA010000154.1:0-2596 GCA_046731935.1 Acidobacteriota bacterium | reverse complement strand
GGCCACGTGTCCTGCCAGCACGTTCGACGCTGCCTCGCGCTCGTCCACGAGTTGCCGCCGGCGCCGGATGCGAGGCACCACGAGCATCACGGTGATCGACAGCATCCCGAGCAGCACCAGGATCAACAGCGGCGAATAGCGCCACAGGACCACCGTGACGAACCCCAGCGGCACGATCTTCGCGATCACCTGAAACGAGAGCACGTCGAAGACGTCCTCGAACCGGCGCGCGTAACCCAGCGCGCGCTTCGTGAGCGAGCCGGCGAAGTTGTCGTGGAAGAACGCGAGGTCCTTCCTCAACAGCTCGTCCATCGCTTCGACATAGAGCGCCTCGATACCGCGAATCTCCGCGCGTGCAATGAGCGCCTCGGCGCCTCGCCACACGACCTCGCCCGCGAACCACAGGGCCGTGAAGGTCATCACATACGGTGCGAGCATGCCGAGCGTGAGTGCATCGTTGCGCGCGACCGCGCCGAGGAGCCGGGCGACGACGAGCGGGGGCGCGTAGAAGACGAGCACGTCGCCGATGCCAGGGAGGACGAGCGCCGGCACGGAAATCAAGGGACGCCGTGTGATCTGGCGGCCGTAACGACGCAGCACGAGCCAGAGCGCGGCGTTCAGGCGCGTGGAGTCAGGGTCGGCAGCGGGCGTCATCATGTCCTCAAAGCAAAAGGGCCATCACCTCAGTCGGTGATGGCCCTTGCGAAGTCGGTTCGAGAGCGAGGCTGACTACATCACCTGGAGACACGTGGGCGCGTGTGGCCGCGATGGGCCGACGCATCTGAGAACAGCCACGTGTGGGTGAGGTTCACAATGACCAAGGAGACCACAGGCCAGCCGGGCGAGTCAATGACGCGCAGCTGGAACACCAACTGTCTCATTTCGCTGCGTGCATCAATGGGCGCATGTCGCTCACGGACGGATGCGAATGATTGTCTTGCCATTGCGTCGCTGGGTCGGATTCAAGGCGGCAACGGCATCGTCGAGGGGCGCGACGTTGCCGATGTTCGTCCGCACTCGTCCGTCCCGCACCCGGTGGACGATCTCACTCAGCTGGGCACGATCGGACTCGACAACGAAGTCGATCACGAGGCCATCGGCTGGGCGCGCCTCAGGCGGCCCGACGATTGACACGAGTGCTCCTCCCGCACGAACCAGGCCCGCGGACCGTTTCCCGATGTCGCCGCCGATGACATCGAACACCAGGTCGACTTCGCCGATGTCTTCCAGCGAGTCGTCGTCGAGGTCGACGAACTCCTTCGCGCCGAAGTCGAGCACCGTCTGACGATCGGCGGCGCGTCCGGTGCCGATGACGTAGGCGCCAGCCTCTCCTGCGAGTTGCGTCGCCATCGCCCCGACGGCCCCGGCCGCGCCGTGCACGAGGACGCACTGCCCCGCCTGAAGGCGGCCATGCTCGAACAGTCCCTGCCAGGCGGTCAGGCCCGAGATCGGCAGGCTCGCGCCCACCGTGAAGTCGACGTCTCCCGGCAGCGTTGCGAGGTTCCGTGCCTCGACGGCCGCGTACTCCGCCAGCGTGCCGTCGCGATACCAGTCTGTGAGGCCGAATACTCGCTGTCCCACCGACAACCCTGTCGTGCCATAGCCGAGGGCGGCGACCACTCCGGCCAGCTCGTGCCCGGGTATCGACGGTGTTCGGTCACGGTCCAGGCGATCGGTCCATGTCGAGGGCCACGTCAATTCAGTCCCGACGAATCCCGACGCATGAACCTGAACGACGACGTCGTTGATCGCTGCATGCGGTTCGGGACGCTCCGCCAGCCGCATCCCTGCTGTTCCCGCAGACTGGTCCGTCACCACGATTGCCTTCATCGTCCGCCCCCCTGTTGGCAAGTCCGAACGTGCGCGGCGCCGATCCCTGCCTTGTGAGTCACTGGGAACATCATGTCGAGAGCGCTTCTCTTCATGTTGCATCTCACGTGCGCCTGAAACCTACTCAGGCATTCATGCGATGTGAGGCGGCCCGGCTCATGCCTCGATCTGCGGAAGCCCGATGATTGGCGTGTTCAAAATCAGACAGGGCGGAAAAGCCCAGAGCGTGAGTTTTCGCGTCAGCGAAAGCATTCTTCGAAAAAGTCCTGAATCGCCACCGACGATCGCGCGTCGGTTTGCGCGTGGTACTGCACGCCCGGCTGCTGTCCTGCCGCCGTCTCATGCGTGAAGCCATGCTTCGCGTTCCCGTAGACGATCAACTGATAGTCGGCGCCCGCGTTCTTCATCTCCTCGGCAAACGCCGTCACCTGCGACATCGGCACGTGCGGGTCGAGGGCTCCGTGGCAGACCAGAATGCGCGCGCGAATCGATGACGGCTCGGCCGGACTGATCGTTTCAAGACTTCCATGCACACTGACGACCGCGTTGATCGTCGAGCCGCTTCGTGCGTACTCAAGGACGATCATTCCACCGAAGCAATAGCCGACTGCCGCCATGCGGCCGTCGCTCTCCGGACGCGATAAGAGAACGTCGCTCGCGGCTTGCACACGCCGCACGATGGCCCCGCGGCTCGTCCGGAGCGCGCCAATGTGGCGCATGATCCGTTCACGATTGCCTGTTACGCCTTCGCCATACATGTCGCACG
>JBKPMA010000153.1:0-4055 GCA_046731935.1 Acidobacteriota bacterium | reverse complement strand
GATGTCACCCGTGTAGCAGATAGCGGCTTCACACACTGCGTGCGTGTCCTGCACGGACTCCATCGCAACGCGGAGATTCGGCAGATAGTTCAGCGAATCGAAGATGCGGAAGATGTCCATGCCGCTGGCTGCCGCATGCTTCACGAATCCCGCAACGACCGCGTCCGGATAGTTCGTGTAGCCGACGGCGTTCGCGCCCCGGAACAGCATCTGGAAGCAGATGTTCGGAATCTTCGCGCGGAGCTGCCGCAGGCGCTCCCACGGGTCCTCCGACAGAAACCGCATCGCCGTGTCGAACGTCGCACCGCCCCACATCTCCAGCGAAAAAAGGTTCGGGACATCGCGCGCCACGGCTCCGGCGACCGCCAGCATGTCGAAGCTGCGAACGCGTGTCGCCATCAGCGACTGATGTGCGTCGCGGAAGGTCGTGTCGGTGACGAGCAGACGCTTTTCAGCCAGCGTCCATTCCGCGAAGCGCTTCGGACCGAGCTCGAGCAGCCTCTGTCGCGTGCCCGGCGGCACGGGCGCGTGGGGATGATGCGCTGGCGCGACGGCGAGCGGGAGCGGCGCAGCCGGCCGGTACCCCTTGGCGTGAGGGTTGCCATTCACCGTCACGTTCCCGAGGAAGCGCAGCAGCTTCGTCGCCCGATCGCGCCGCGGCTTGAACGCGAGCAGCTCCGGCGTCGTGTCGAGCAGCGTGGTCGTCGCACGACCTTCGCGGAACGCGGGATGCGTAATCACGTTCTCGAGGAACGGAATGTTCGTCTTGACGCCGCGGATCCTGAACTCCGCGAGGATCCGGCGCGCGCGGTTCAGGGCCGCCTCGAAGGTAGGACCGCTCGCGATCGCCTTGACGAGCAGCGAGTCGTAGAACGGCGTGATGACCGCTCCGCCGTAGCCCATGCCGCCGTCGAGCCGCACGCCAAATCCGCCCGGCGAGCGGTACGCCAGAATCCGGCCGTAGTCAGGAATGAACCTGTTTGCAGGATCCTCCGTCGTGATCCGGCACTGAATCGCGTATCCATTGCGCGGCACGTCGGCCTGCTGCGGCATCCCGACTTCGGGGCCGTGCAGCGGATACCCCTGCGCGATCAGAATCTGCGCGCGCACGAGATCGAGACCTGTGATGACCTCGGTGACCGTGTGCTCCACCTGGATGCGCGGGTTCATCTCGATGAAGTACCAGGCATGGCGCTCCAGGTCGTACAGAAATTCGATCGTTCCAGCGTTGTCGTACCGGATCTCGCGTGCGAGTCGTGCCGCCGCTTCGCACAGCTCGGTGACGACCGATGGCGGCAGTCCAACGCTCGGGGCGACTTCGACGATCTTCTGGTGCCGCCGCTGGACCGAGCAATCGCGCTCGTGCAGATGGATGACGTTCCCGTGACGATCCCCGAGAACCTGCACCTCGATGTGTTTCGCGCGCGGGATGTACGCCTCCAGAAAAACAGCGGCGTTCCCGAACGCACGCTCGGCTTCTCCCTGTGCCTCGTCGAGCAGCGGCGCCAGGTCTGCGGCCTTCTCGACGATCCGCATGCCTCGCCCACCACCGCCGAACGCGGCCTTGATGATGCACGGGAAGCCGATCGCCTCAGCGGCGCGAAGGGCTTCGTCGGGATTGGTGATGGGCTCCTCGGTGCCGGGCAAGACAGGAACGCCAGCCGCCTTGGCCGCCGCGCGTGCGGCCGTCTTGTCGCCCATCCGCTCGAGCAGCTCAGGCCGTGGCCCGACAAAGACGATGCCCGCGCGCTCGCAGGCGCGCGCGAACTCCGCGTTCTCGGAGAGGAATCCGTACCCAGGATGGATCGCATCCACCCCCTTGTCCTTCGCGATCCCGATCAGGCCCTCGATGTCGAGGTACGCCGCCACCGGTCCACGTCCCTCGCCGACGACGTACGCCTCGTCCGCTTTGTACCTGTGGATGCAGAAGCGGTCCTCCTGCGCAAACACCGCGACCGTTCGCAGGCCGAGCTCTGTGGCCGCACGAAAGATGCGAACCGCGATCTCGCTGCGGTTGGCTGCGAGCACCTTTTTGATGGGTCGTATGGTGGTGCGTGAGCGGCGGGCGGGGTCAGCGGACATGAGGCCTGAAGCAGGGAATCAGCGGGCCCCCGGCATTGGTCACAAGGGCCCAGGTGGACGATATCACGCCCTGCCCGCACCGGTCCCGCGGGGTATATGATGCGCCGATAAGGCCTCCTCGCGACCGCGCGAGCAGGCGGAGGATACTGCCATGAAGGTCTACGACGCAGCCAGCATCCGGAACGTGGCCCTCGTGGGGCATAGCGGTTCCGGCAAGACCCAGTTGGCCGCTGCCCTCCTGTTCGACGCCGGCGCCGTCAATCGCTTCGGCAAGGTTGACGAAGGCACCTCGGTCACCGACTACGACGACGAAGAGATCGCCCGCAAACATACGCTGTCCGCCACGCCCGCCTGGTGCGAGTGGAACAAGGTCAAAATCAATCTGATCGACACGCCCGGCATGGCGAATTTCCTCAGCGACGCACGCGCCGCGCTGAACATCGCCGATGCCGCCGTCGTCGTGATTGACGCGGTCGCCGGTGCCGAAGTGCAGACCGAAAAGGTGTGGGCGGAGGCCGAGACGCTCGGGCTCCCTCGGCTGGTCGTCATCAACCGGCTCGATCGTGAGCGCGCGAGCCTCGACCGCGCTCTTGCCTCCGTTCGCGAAGCCTGCAGCCGCATCGTGACGCCGGTTCAGCTGCCGCTCGGTGAAGAAAAGAATTTCCGCGGGGTCGTGGACCTCGTGTCGATGAAGGCCTACCTGTACAAGGCCGACGGGTCCAACAGCGTGACCGAGAGCGCCGTGCCGGGCGACGTCGCCGATGCGGCCGCGAGCGCACGTGAGACGCTCATCGAGATGGTGGCGGAAGCTGACGACAAGCTGATGGAGCGCTTCTTCGAGGCCGGCACGCTGACGCAGGAGGAGCTCGTCGGCGGTCTGCGCACGGCGGTCCTGGCAGGAAAGATTGCGCCAGCCTTCGTCGGCTCCAGCACCCTCAACGTCGCCATTCCGCTGGTGCTGGATGCCATCGTCAATTACCTGCCGTCGCCGGCGGAACGCCCGTTCCGCGCAGTCGATGCGGCAAAGAACGAGATCGCGCGGGAGCCATCCGCGACGGGCCCGTACGCCGCCTTCGTCTGGAAAACGGTGGCAGATCCGTTCGCCGGGCGCATCACGCTCTTTCGCGTCTACACCGGCAGCTTGAAAGCAGACTCCACCGTCCACAATCTGACGCGTGACAGCTCCGAGCGCCTCGGCGCCCTCATGGTGATGCAGGGCAAGACGCCGACGACCGTGCCCGAGCTTCGCGCCGGCGATCTCGGTGCCGTCGCCAAACTCAAGGACACGCTCACGAACGACACGCTGGCCGAGAAGGCCGCGGGACTGTCGTTCATGCCGGTCAAGTTCCCGGAACCGGTCCTGTCGTATGCGATCGAGCCCAAGAGCCGCGGCGACGAAGACAAGATCAGCACGTCGATGCATCGGCTCGAGGAAGAGGATCCGACCATCCGGTACGCGCGCGATCCGCAGACGCACGAGCTGCTCCTCGCCGGCCAGGGACAGCTGCACATCGAGGTGACAGTCGCGAAACTGAAGCGGCGATTCGGGGTCGAGGTGAACCTCAAACCGCCGCGGATCCCGTACCGCGAGACGATCACGGCCCGCGCCGAAGCGCATGGACGGCACAAGAAGCAGACCGGCGGCCACGGTCAATTCGGCGACTGCAAGATCAAGCTCGAACCGCTGCCGCGCGGATCCGAGTTCGAGTTCGTGGACGACATCTTCGGCGGCGCGATCCCGCGGCAGTACATTCCCGCGGTCGAAAAGGGCATCCAGGAGACGCGCGTCCGCGGCTACCTCGCCGGCTATCCGGTCGTCGATTTCCGCGTCACCGTCTTCGACGGATCGTTCCACGCCGTCGACTCCAACGAACTGTCGTTCAAGATGGCGGGACGTCTGGCGTCCAGAGACGGCATGTCACGCGCCCGCCCCACGATCCTCGAGCCCGTGATGAACGTGGAAATCCATGCGC
>JBKPMA010000152.1:0-3129 GCA_046731935.1 Acidobacteriota bacterium | reverse complement strand
GAGTCGCCGCTGCTGGCGGCGGTGCTGACGTTCATGATGCCGAACCACATGTCGAAGTTGGTGACCGATCCCATCGGGATCGGGCTCGTCGTCCTGGCGATCGCCCTGCAGACCATGGGTACGCTCGTCATCCGTAAGCTCGTGAACATCGAGTACTGACGCCATGAATCAAGACGTCCTCGTTGCCTCGATCGGTGTGTTCGTCGCAGTCGCCGCGTGTGCCGGCGCCCTGGTCTACCTGTGGACCGCGCGCGTCAGTCCCGAGCGTCAGCGACTCGCGCAGCTCGTCGGCGCGGAAGGCTCGGGCGCGATCCGGCCGGTGCCGGTCGTGCTCGACGCCGCCGCGGTCCCGCAATCGCCCCTCCAGCGGTTCCTGCGCAAGTCGCCGAAGGAAATGGGACGGCTGCGCAAGCGGCTCGCAGCGGCCGGCTATCACACGCCCCGCGCCGCCGTCATTTATGCCCTGTGCGAGCTGGGGCTACCCGTCGTGTTCGCAGCAGGACCGTTGCTGCTGCTGCCGTCGCGCTACGGCATCATCGCCGCGATCGTTCTGGCCATGATCGGCTTCTACCTTCCCGGTCTCGTGCTCGAGCGCCGGATACGCGCACGCCAGAAGCAGGTACGCAACGGGCTCCCCGACGCGCTCGACGTGTTGATCGTGTGCATCGAGGCCGGCAATGCCATCGACCAGGCGATCTTGCGCGCGGCCGAGGAGCTGCACGTCAGCCACCCGGTGCTCGCCGATGAGCTGCGGCTGATCAACGTCGAAACGCGGGCCGGCAAACCGCGTCTCGAAGCGTTCCGCAACTTCGCCGAGCGCACCAAGGTCGACGATGTGCGGTCGCTCGTGGCGATGCTGGTGCAGACGGATCGGTTTGGAACGAGCGTCGCCCAGGCGCTGACGACCTATGCCGACGTGCTCCGCACCAAGCGCCGGCAGCGCGCCGAGGAAAAGGCCGCGAAACTGAGCGTGAAGCTGGTGATCCCGCTGGTGTTCTTCCTCTTCCCCGCGTTGTACGTCGTGACGCTGGGACCGGCGATCGTGCAATACGTCCGCGAGTTCAGGCCACATGTCGTAGGTACGCAGTCGAATTGGAGGACGAAATGACGCTGCAGATTGTGATGTTCGGGTTGGGGGGCGTGTTTCTGGTGTTGTATCTCCGCCGCCGGCGCACGCGGCTTGACCGCGAGCTCTAGCCAGACGCTTCGACCGTTGGTGGCGACGCCCGGGTTGTGATGCCGCAGCCCGGGCAACCGTCCTGACACGACCGTGCGCGGGTCGAGCCCGAGGAAGACGAGCACACACCATGAGCCCAGGAATCACTGTCGACGCGATGCAACCAATCGTGGAGCGCCCCGCCGCGCCGGTCACCCTCGAGGCGACGGGCCTGCCTGTGGACCTGATCGTGCAGCTCGCACTGAAAACGCTGCACTTCGCCGGCGAGCTCACTGGAGAAGCGCTGGCCCAACGTCTCGGCCTGCGCTTCACCGCGATCGAGCCCGCCGTCAGCCTGCTCAAGGCATCGCGTCACGTGGAGATCGTCGGGGGCTCGCTCCTCGGCGCAGCATCATACAGATACCGGATCACAGACGCCGGCCGCTCCCGCGCCGCGATGTTTCTCGAGCACAACCGCTACGTGGGATTGGCCCCGGTGCCTCTCACGCAGTATCAGGCGTACATGCGGGCGTTCGTGCGCGACGCACCCCATGCAGCGACCCGCGAGCGGGTCCGCCGGGCGTTCTCGCACCTCGTCATCAACGACAGCATGGCCGACCAGCTCGGGCCGGCGATCAACGCGGGCCGGTCGCTGTTCATCTACGGGCCGCCTGGTAACGGCAAGACCGTAATGGCACAGGCGATTCGCAACCTGCTCGACGGTGAAATCGCGGTGCCGCACGCGATCGAGGTCGAGGGCCACATCATCCGGCTCTTCGATGCAATCAACCACGAGCCATTGCCGCCCTTCGACACGCTCGACACGTTCCATGCCGCGAACGGGCTCGACGAGCGCTGGATCCGCTGCCGACGGCCCTTGGTGACGGTGGGCGGTGAGCTGACGCTCGATCGTATGGAGCTCAACGCGAGCCCATCCGGCTTCTATCGCGCACCGCTGCAGGCCGTAGCCAACGGCGGCATTCTGGTCATCGATGACTTCGGCCGCCAGCGCTGCTCGCCAACAGACCTGCTGAATCGGTGGATCGTGCCGCTCGAGAATCGGGTAGACTATCTGGCGCTCGAGACCGGGCAGATGTTCGAGCTGCCATTCGCCGCGCTGGTTGTGTTTGCCACCAATCTGAAGCCGAGCGAGCTCGTGGACGAGGCCTTCCTGCGCCGCATCCATGCAAAGGTGTGCGCAAATGGTCCTACCAGGGTAGAGTACCAACAGATCTTCCAGAACTGCTGTGCCGAACGCGGCATCGCCTACGATCCGATCCTGGTCGAACACCTATTCGACACGTTCTACCGGTCCCGGCAGGTCCCGCTGCGCGGGTGCCATCCGCGGGATCTCATCGATCACGCGCTGGCGCTTGCCGACTACCGCGGCTTGCCGCACCACCTGACGCCCGAGTTGCTCGATCACGCGTGTGCGGTGTACTTCGTCGACGACCGGCCTGTCGCGCCGGCGGTCTTATAACTGGGCATGCGCAGGCGCCTCTGGGCGGGGATCGCGATTGCACTGGTGGGCGCGCTGGCACGTCCGCTCGGCGCGGATGATTCCGCGCTGACCGCTCGCCCGCTTTCAGTGCACATCACGTCGCCGCTCGGCCGCACCGGTGTCGCCGGGACGATCCGGATCGTCGCTCAGATCGCGCACGACGTTCAGACCCCGCTGCGCTCCGTTACGTTCTTCGTCGACAACAAGCGAGTCGGTGAAGACGCGCAGGGGCCTGTCTACGCGGTCGACTGGACTGACGAGAACCCCTTCGAGCCCGCAGAGATTGCGGTGGAGGCGATCGATGCCGCCGGCCGCGAAGCGCACGACACCATTCGGCTGGCGCCGTTCGAGTTCGCGGAGATCGCGCAGGTGTCGAGTGTGCTGCTCGAGGCGACGGTTCAGGACCGACAGGGCCACTACGTCGACGGCCTCGGCGCGAACGGCTTCATGCTCGAGGAAAACGGCATCCGGC
>JBKPMA010000151.1:0-4964 GCA_046731935.1 Acidobacteriota bacterium | reverse complement strand
AAGAGCGCACCGTTGACCCTGACGGGCGTGAAGAACATCCACGACGATGGCGGGTTCGACATCTGGCCGGACACCACGACGCTGTACACAAAGATCCTGCCGGGTACGGTGAAGCAGGACGATGCGTCGATCGTACCGGTGGCGGCGGGCATCATCCGCATTCATTGGGACGATTTTCTCCAACAGCTCACGACGTTCCAGACCGAGGCGCCGACGCTCGGTCAGCGCATCAACGCGATCAACCGCTTCGGCGCGTTCTTCTTCGGCAAGATCTGGGACGTGTTCCTGAGGCAGTTCGTCGAATACGGCCCGGTGTGACGGCCGGTACTCTCGATCGGATCTCACGACATGGACGCTGATGCGATTGTGGTCGGCAGCGGATTCGGGGGCGCCGTCACGGCGGCCCGCCTTGCAGATGCTGGCTATCGCGTCATCGTGCTCGAGCGCGGACGCCGGTGGGGTGTCACGGACTTCCCGCGTACGCCAGACGGTCCCTGGATCTTTGACCAGGACGCGCCGCTCGAGCGGCACGGCTGGTTCGACGTTCGTGTGTTTCCGCACATGGTCGTTGTCGCGGGTGCCGGTGTCGGCGGCGGATCGCTCGTGTACGCCAACATCTCCGTGAATGCGAAAGACGACAGCTTCGCGACGGGATGGCCGCCGGAGATCACCCCGACCGAGTTGGCGCCGTACTACGAGCGCGTCGGCGCGATGCTCAACGTGCAGAAGGTGCCGGCGGCCCAGTGGCCCGAGCGGACGCGGCTCCTGAAAGAGGGCGCAGACCGCAACGGCTGGAGCAGCCGCTTCCAGCGGCTCGATCTCGCCGTCAGTTTCGATCCCGAGTGGAACTACGCGCTGCCTGACCCGCACGGTCTGCAGCACTCCAAGACGTTCGTGAACGCCCAGGGCATCGAGCAGGGCACGTGCGTCCATCTCGGGAACTGCGACATCGGATGCGAGGCGCGCGCGCGAAACACACTCGACTTCAACTATCTGCCCATGGCCGAGCGGCACGGCGCACAGGTTCGTCCGCTTCATCTGGTGCGATCGATCGGCGAGGAAACAGGCGGCGGCTATCGCGTCAGCTTCGACCAGATCACGGATACCGGTCTGTCTGCCGGCAGTCTGACGAGCCGCGTGGTCGTCGTCGCGGCCGGGTCCATCGGTTCGACCGAACTGCTGCTGCGATCGCGAGACGTCGCCAGGACGCTGCCTCGCCTCAGTCCGTTTCTCGGACGCAACTGGAGCAGCAACGGAGACTTCCTGACGCCGGCGATTCATCCGTTCCGATCGGTGCGGCCGACGCGGGGGCCGACGATCACGTCGGCCATCGACTTCCTGCACGGCGACGGCGTTCGTCCGGAGTTCTTCATCGAAGACGGCGGATTTCCGGATCTCGCCCGTGCGCTGTTCGAGCGGCTGGCCAGCAGTCAGTCGCCGGATCCGCGGGCGCAGGCGCTGGCGCAGACGATCAGGCTCGCCACGCAGTTCAATCTGGTCGACAACATCATGCCGTGGTTCGCGCAGGGTCGCGATGCGGCCAACGGCATTCTGTCGATGCGCAACGGCCGGCTGTTCCTCGACTGGGACGTGCAGAAGTCCGCCGCCACGATCGACGCCATCGTACGCACGCACGAACAGTTGGCACGCTCGACGGGCGGCGCGGCGGTCGTCCCCTTCACGTGGACGCTCTCGCACGATCTGATCACACCGCACCCCCTCGGCGGCGCCAACATGGGCCGTACGGCGGCCGATGGGGTCGTGAATCACGGCGGAGAGGTGTTCGGGTATCGGAACCTGTACGTCGCCGACGGCGCCATCGTGCCCGAAGCGCTCGGACTCAATCCCTCGAAAACCATTGCCGCGCTCGCGGAACGCATCGCGGCGTTGATCGTCAACGAAGGACGGTGAATCATGCCCACCAAGCAGCAGGTGATCGAACAGGCGCGTCGTTCGGTTGGTACGGTCGAGAACGCGACGCACGCGCTCTCTGCAGTGTCGGAGGCGCCCTCAGGCGGCGGATTGGAATCCATGGGCGGCGGTCTCGAGTCTCTCCCCACGCGCGCCCCGCGTGCCAGTGCCGCGGTCGTCGAAAGTTCACCCGTCCAGCGTGCCGTCGCTGAAGAGCGGCGTCAGGTGGTGGCCGACGGCATCGAAGGCATGAAGAAGATCGAGCTCGGCCGCGCGGACGACATCAGACCGCATGAGCAGGCGGGTCTCGAGGCTATCATCCTGCTCACAGGCCGCCCGGCGCTGCTGATCCAGGACGGAACCTTCATGGAGCCGCCGCCGCTCTGGGCGGATCTCAAAACCGCGCGCGACCAGATCGACTCGGTGATCGCGCGTGTCGGGCGGATCGAAGTCAGCGGCAATCCGAATTTCGACTGGCTCGGCACCGGCTTCCTCGTGAGCGCCGACGTCGTCGTCACCAACCGCCATGTGGCGATGGAGTTCGCGAAAAACGAGTCGGATGGTACGTGGAAGTTCCGATCGCCGATGGGATCCTCGGTGGACTTCAAAGAGGAATTCGGGTCCGGTGACTCGCTGGCCTTCGATGTGAAGGAGATCATCGGCATCCACGACGACTACGACATGGCGCTCCTCCGGGTCGAGCAGACGTCGGGACACAAGACGCTTCCGGAGCCGCTTCCTGTCGCCGCTGCGGCACCGGCCGCCGCGGTGACCGGGCGCAAGGTGTACGTGATCGGCTATCCCGCCTGGGATGGACGGCGAAACGATCCGGAGCCGATGCGGCGCATCTTTTCGGATATCTACAACGTCAAGCGGCTGCAGCCAGGCCAGGTGTCGGGCGAGACGCTGGCGAGCTTCGAGATCCAGCACGACTGCTCGACGCTCGGCGGCAATTCCGGATCGCCGGTGATCGATTTGGAGACGCATCGCGTGCTCGCGCTCCATTTCGGCGGGCGCTACATGGAGAACAACCACGCCATTCCCCTGTGGCTGCTGCAGAGCGACCCGCTGGTGCAGAGAGCGCAGCTCAACTTCCAGTAGGACGCAGCAGGCACACGAGGCGGACGTTCGACGTCAGGAGGAATCATGGCCGACGGCTCTCCAGGAAACGTGCGCGAGAAGATCGTCACGTTGAACAGCCTGCAACCGCCTGAAACCGAGGGCCTGGAATCGGCGGGTCGTGCTGGCGAGGAGACGCCGGCCTCGCAGCTGGCGCTTGCGCGCTATTACCAGATCATGGAGCGGCTCCGGCAGGAGACGCAGGAGAAGGGCTCCAATCTCCTGGTCACCGTGCCGGATCGCGAGACGTCGCTCGTACAGAGCGAGCTCGCGCGCCAGGCAGCCGCCGACCGCGCTTTGCCGGCCGGCGGACTCGAGGCCAAGTTCGGGACCGGCCTCGCCGGCGGAGACTGGTTCGGCTGGATGTCCAGTCTGCTCGATTGGGTGGACCGCTGTAAGGCGCATCCAATCGTCAGACCGGCGACCACGAAGACTTCCGTGCTCCCAGACGTTGCGAGCGTTGCGCTCGTCGGCGACTGGGGGACGGGCCTCTACGGCGCGCCGAAGATCGCCCACCAGATCGCAAAGACGGGCGGCTTCGACCTGCTGTTACACCTGGGCGACGTCTATTACTCGGGAACCGAGCTCGAAGAACAGGAGCGGTTCCTCGACTTGTGGCCGTTCGGTGCGGGGAAGTTGAGCCGCACGCTCAATTCGAATCACGAGATGTACTCGGGCGGCTTCGGGTACTTCGATCTCGCGCTGCCCGCCATGCAGCAGGAGGGGAGCTACTTCGCGCTCCAGAATGCCAGTTGGCTGCTCGTGGGTCTCGACACGGCGTACGTGGATCACGATCTCGACGCTCAACAAGTGGCGTGGTTGAACCTGGTGATCAAGGAGTCGACCGCCGCCAACGGCGGCAAAGCCAAGAAGCTGGTGCTGTTCTCGCATCAGCAGCTGTTCTCGCGGCTCGACACGCAAGGGCCCAAGCTCCGGCAGGCGCTTCGGCACCTGCTCGACGCGAAGGCGGTGACCGCGTGGTACTGGGGACACGAGCATCAATGTGTCATCTACGACCGCCATACGGGTTACAACATGTACGGCCGCTGCCTTGGAAACGGCGGTATTCCCGAGCCCCGGAAGCTCGAAGTGCTGGCCGCGCCGAGCGAGCGGCACGTGGGCGCGATCGCGTGGAAGCGGTTATCCGCGACCGCTGACAGCCCGTCGTGTCTCGCACTCGACGGGCCGAATCCCGACATCGCCGGCGAAGAAGAGAAATTCGTGCCTCACGGGTACATGACGCTCGCGTTCAATGGACCGTCGTTGACCGAGAAAGTGTTTCTCTCGAACGGAACGGAGCTCTATTCGCACGTCATCCAGTAAGTGGATCGTGATGCGGCGCGAGTGCCGATGCTTGCGCGAAGCGCGGCCGCTGTCGCCGTGTGGCTCGCGATCGGGATCGCTGCGCCTCGGGAGCGCTCGGCCATGACCGGCGCCGACCGCCGCGCACTTCACTCCGCGCTGATCGACGCGTTCCCGACGGTCGCGGACTTGCAGCGGGTCGTCAGCTTCGGGCTCGAGACGACGCTCGACGAGATTGCGCCTCCCGCGTCTCTCTTCGATCAGACCTTTGCGCTCGTGCTTTGGTGCGATCGACACAACCGCATCGGCGAGCTCCTCGCGTCGGCACGCGCCGACAATCCCGACAATGACGCGTTGAAGACGTTTGGCCGCCGGTGGGATGCGGGTGAGATCCGGCCGTCCGATCCGCGTGAGCGTGAGGACGAGTACGACCGCCGCCTGCGCCGGGGACTCCTCGACTTCCGTGCCGCGGACGGCGGCCTTCCAGTCACGCCGGACGATCTGCTTCGTCTGATGAACTTCGGCCTGGCCTGGCTCACGATGGCGGTCATCGTGCTGGTCGTCGTGTATCTGGTGGGCGACGGCCGCGCGCCCTGGTGGGCTGTTCTCGTGACGGTGGCCCTGATCCTGCC
>JBKPMA010000150.1:0-2428 GCA_046731935.1 Acidobacteriota bacterium | reverse complement strand
ATGCGTGGTGCGGGTTGGGCGGCGCTTCGAGGAAAGCTCAGCGCGGCGGCGGCGCTGCCGGCGGTCCTGCGTGCACGGCAGACCCTTCCGCACGACGCCGCGATTCACGCCTCGATCGAAGCGCAGCTCACGAAAGGCTGGCTGGCCGTCAAACGAGGCGAGAAGGCCGCGCGTGCGTGGTGACGATGACTCGGGAAGAGGCGACCATACGGCCGACGAGGATAGAATCGTGCGAGTGAGCCGAGTAGGTTTCTGCCGCCGCGCATCCGTTCAAAAGGATCTGCCCTAGTGGGCGACGCTCCGCGGCCTACTCCGGCGGATATCGACGCTCGGTTGCAATCGATCGGCGATGGCATTGCATACGCCGACGGATCGGAAGCTGCCGTCGTCCAGGCGTTGATGGAGAGCCAGGATCGCAGCTCCAGCTCCGACGAGCTCGAGGGCTTCATTCGCGACTGGCCGACGCGCTATCACCTCTCGAGGAGCCGGACCAATCTGCTTCGCGCACTCCGGTTCAGGCCCGGAACGGACGTGATCGAGTTTGGCACCGGCACCGGTGTCCTCGCCCGGTATCTCGGTGAACGCGGAGCTCGCGTGACTGGCGTCGAAGGCAGCCGCGATCGCGCGCGCGCTGCGGCCCTGCGCTGCTACGACCTGCCCGATGTCCGCATCCTCGTAGGACGTGCGAGCGACCTCCCGGACGAGTACCGCTGCGACGCAGCCCTGTGCGTCGGGGTGTACGAGTACATCGCCGCCACGAGCGATGCCGACGGCGTATCGTTCCTCGCTCGCGTTCGTGAGCACGTGCGGCCTGGCGGCGTCCTCATTCTGGCGATCGAGAATCAGATCGGATTGAAGTATCTGCTGGGTGCTCCCGAGGACCATCTCGGTACCTCGTGGGCCGGCGTCGCAGGCTACCCACCACGAAGCGTGGCTCGCACCTTCACGCGCCGACGGCTCGCCGAGGATCTGACACGAAGCGGGTTTCCTTCGCAGCGCTGGCTGTTTCCGTTTCCGGACTACAAGCTGCCGTCGACGATCCTTGCCGAGGAGGCGTACGCACAGGCCGACAGTGTGCGCCTCGTCGACAGCTTCCTGCGGTGGCCGTCGGACCTCAATATCTCCGCGCGCACGCACGTGGCCGACGAGCGGCGCGTGCAGCAGGTCTTCGGCGAGGCGGGTCTGGGTCCAGAGGTCGCGAATTCGTTCCTGATCGTGGCGTCCGACAGTCCAAGGGGTCTGCGGCGATTTTGTAATCCAACCGTGCTCGCGTGGTCGTTCGGGGGCAACCGCCTCGCGCGCTGGCGCGTGCTGCAACGCCTCTGCGTCGTCGGGACCCCGAAGGCGTCCCACCTCGGTGTCGTCGCGTGTCGATCGTCGCGCTTACCCGCAGCGGACGAGTGGTTACAGCAGCGCATCCGGAGCAGACGCCGCTACCACCCTGGACCGACCCTCGAACAGCTGGCACTCGAATCGCTGCAGGCAGGTCCCGATCAACTAGCCACCGTGCTGTTCGAGTGGAAGACGTGGCTCGAACGACAGCAGTCTGCGGCCCCGGCGGGCGGACCCTGCCATCCCTACGCAGCCGCGGCCGGAACGCAGGCGTTGCCCTCCAGCTATCTGGACGTCGGGCTGGCCAATTTCACACGGGACGTGAGCAGTGGACTCCGCTACTTCGACGACGAGTGGCAGACGGCCGCTCCGCTCGACGCCACACTCGTGATGCTGCGCGCGCTGTGGTGGTTCGCCGTGGAGCTCGTGCAGCGCCATGTGGTGCAGGACACCGTCGCCGGCGGGACCGTGGACGCCGTGGCGCTCTGGCTCTGTGCGCAGTGTGGACTGGCGGTTGCATCCGATTCACTCGAGCGACTCTACGCGGCGGAGGCGGATTTCCAATGGCGCGTGTCGGGGGGAACGGCCGACGGGATGCTCGAGGCGTTGCGCACTCTCGGTGCGCTGCGACCGTCGCCGCCGTTTGTCGAATCGCTGCGGAAAGCCCGCGACACAGCCGAAGCGAGTCTCGCCCGGGCCATGGAGGCGCACTCGATGCAGGTTCCGGCCGACGAGGTCGCGGCCCGGCTTTCTGCGGCGGAGGCGCGCGCGTCGGCGATGGCCGCTGCTCTCGACCAAGCGAAACATCATCTACGGGAGGCGAACGCTCATCTCGCGGATCGGGACGCGCGATTGCGAGCCGCCGAAGCCGGCCTCGTCGAAATCAAAGCCTCGCGATCCTGGCGGTGGTCGGCGCCCGTCCGGGTCGTCGGACGCCTGGTGCGCCGCCTCGCAGGTCACCCTGTTCGATAGAAGACCCACGTGGCAATCGGCCACGATGCCCACGGTTGCGCAGGCTCCCACACGTCCGCGGGCGACGAATCAAGACGTGACGATGACGGGCCGATAGGGGTGATCAGGCGAGGTACGTCTGCAC
>JBKPMA010000149.1:0-3603 GCA_046731935.1 Acidobacteriota bacterium | reverse complement strand
CTCGTGTAGCGGTGCGGCTGAAACACGACGATGACCCGCCCCTCGTGTCCGGCACGTGCCGCGGCGATGACCGCGGCGACTTCGGTCGGATGGTGGCCGTAGTCGTCCACGACGCGGATGCCGTTGACTTCGCCCTTCAGTTCGAACCGCCGCTCTGCCCCGTGAAACGCCTCGAGACCCGGCCGCATCTGCGAGAGCTCCAGATCCAGCTCCAATCCAACGGCAATAGCCGCGAGCGCGTTTTCCACGTTGTGACGCCCAGGGACGTGCAGCTGGAGCGACCCGAGACGCGCAGGGGAACCGTCTATCTTCCGCTCCACGCCAAAATGGCTGCCGCCAGCCGCGAGCGTGACATCGGTCGCACGCACGTCGGCGTCCCCGTTGTCGATGCCGAACGTGACGGTGCGGGCAGTCACCTGCGGCGCCATGTCCCGCACGTGTTGATCGTCGACGCCAAGGATCGCGGAGCCGTAGAACGGCACCTGGTTCGCGAAGGCCGCGAACGAGGAGACCAGGTCGTCGAACCCCGCATAGGCGTCGAGGTGCTCGCGGTCGATGTTCGTGATGACCGCGATCGCCGGATCCAGCCGCAGGAAGGACCGATCGCTCTCATCGGCCTCGGCCACGAACGTCTCCCCGCGGCCGACGCGCGCGTTGCTGCCGAAGGCGGGCAGGCGTCCGCCGATCACCGCGGTCGGATCGAGTCCTGCTCGTTCGAGCATCAGCGCCACCATCGATGTCGTCGTCGTCTTTCCGTGTGCGCCTGCGATCGCGATCCCGAATCGCGGCCGCATGAGCGCTGCCAGCATGTCCGCTCGGGCCACGATCGGCAGTCCGCGCCGTCGAGCCTCTACAACTTCAGGATTCGTTCTCCGGATCGCCGACGACACCACAACCGCGTCCACATCTCCTACGTGCGCTGCGGCATGACCCGCGTGGAACTCGAGCCCGAGCGTCGCCAACCGCTCCGTCACTTCACTCGGGGCCGCGTCGCTGCCGCTCACCCGCAGACCTTCGTGCAGCAGCACTTCCGCGATCGCGCTCATGCCGCTGCCGCCAACACCGATGCAGTGAACCGCGCGCGTGCGCCCGAGCACCGTTCTTGCCTCACCGCTCTCCGGCCGAGATGATCGCCAGCCCACGGTCGACGATCGCCTTCGCGGCGCCAGGTTTTGCGAGCGTCCGTGCCGCCGCGGCCATCCGCTGACGCCGTCCGGCGTCCGCCGCCATCGCGAGCACGACATCTGCCAGCCGGTCGCCAGTGAGCGTGGACTGATCGATCACTTCCGCGGCTCCGCGCGTCGCGAGCACCGCCGCGTTCTTCCGCTGGTGGTCGTCGGTCGCCGTCGGCAGCGGCACGAGCACGGCCGCTCGTCCGGCGGCTGTGATCTCCGCCAGCGTGCTGGCCCCGGCCCGGCAGACGACGAGATCGGCGTCGTTCACTTCCCGGTCCATCTCATAGAGGAACGGCTCGACCCTGGCCACGAGGCCCGCCCGTTCGTACCCTTCCCGCACCATCGCCAGGTCTCGCTCCCCGGTCTGATGGGTGATCCGGGGAGGCGTGGCTGCTCCGGCCAGCCGCGGCGCTGCCGCCACAGCGGCCACGTTGATCGCGTGCGCGCCCTGAGAGCCGCCAAAGATCAACACCCGCGCCGCATCGTCGGCCCCTTCGCGGCGACGCGACGGTTGAATCGCAAAGAACTGCGACCGTACGGGATTGCCACTGACGAACCCCTTTCGCCCGAAGTACGGCAGCGTGTCGTCCCACGACACCGCCGCAGCGTTTACGAACGGCCCGAGCAGCCGGTTGGTGAGGCCCGGCACGGCGTTCTGCTCGAGCAGGACCGTCGGGATGCGCCGCAGTGCGGCCAGCAACACGACAGGACCGGAACTGTAGCCGCCGACTCCGATCACCAGATCCGGCGTGCGCCGCGTGAGCACCCGCCACGCGTCCAGCGCACTCAAGGGCAGCAGCATCAGCCCCCGTGCCAGCGCGCCGATCGACTTGCCTTTCAGCCCTCCGCTTCGAATCAGATCGAGTCCGAACCCTTCGCGAGGCACCACACGCGCCTCGATACCCTGCGCCGTACCCGCGAACGTCACTGTCGTTCGCGCGTCACGCGCCACGAACTCGCGCGCAACAGCGATGCCCGCGTAGAGATGCCCACCCGTGCCACCGCCCGCGATCACGACGATGGGCGCACGGCGATCGCCGGCCGCGGTCATCGCTCGCCATCGACAGCGTGCGCAGTCGAGGCATGCTGCGACACGTTCAGCAGGATGCCGATGCCAACCAGGCCGATCACGAGTGACGAGCCGCCCGAGCTGACGAAGGGCAGCGGAATGCCCTTCGTCGGCATCAACGCGACCACGACGCTGATGTTGATCAGCGCCTGCACGGCGACCATGCCCGTCAGGCCGATAGCAATGAATGCGGCGAACGGATCCGGCGCACGGCTCGCAATCCTCAGCCCGCGCCACGCGATGACAACGAACGCCGCGAGCACGAGGGCCGCGCCGATCAGCCCCATCTCTTCGGCGATGACGGCATAGATGAAGTCCGTGTGAGCCTCAGGCAGGAAGAAAAGCTTCTGGACGCCCTGCATGAGCCCGCGCCCGCTGACGCCTCCCGTGCCGACCGCAATGAGCGACTGCAGGATCTGGAAGCCGTCGCCGCGCGGATCGCTCTCTGGATCGAGGAAGATCGTGAACCGTCTCATCCGGTACGGTGCAAGCCAGATCAGCAGGCAGACCGCCGGCGCGGCGATCAGGAGGCAGCCGACGATGTAGCGCCAGTTCAGGCCGGCCGCTATCACCATCAGTCCCACCACCAGGACGATGGAGACGGACGTGCCGAAATCTGGTTCCGCCAGAATCAACGCGACCATCAACCCGGCCACGATCGCGACCGGCACCAGCGCGTAGCGCAGGTCGTTGATCCGAGCCATCCGCTTTTCGAGGAGCGCTGCGGTGAACAGGACGATCGCGAGCTTCGCGAGCTCAGACGGTTGAATACCGAAGCCACCGAAACCGAACCACCGTCGCGTGCCGTTGATCGGCGCGCGCAGGAGTACGGCCATCAGTCCAAGACAGACGATGCCCAGCGTGGTCCAGATCACGATTGGCTGGCGGTAAACGCGGTAGTCGACTCGCATCACGAGCGACAGCGCACCGAGGCCGAGCGCGGCCCACATGACCTGCCTCAGCAGGAAGTGGTACGCGTCGTGATATTTCTGCTGGGCCATCATGGCGGACGCGCTGTAGACCATGACCACGCCGACAAACACCAGCAGCACCGTGGTCACGAACAGCACTTTGTCCGACTTCAGCTTCCTGGCCATCGTCGATACCGCCGTCCTCATCGCACGGCCCTAATGCTCGCCGCGCGTTCGACCGAAACATGTGGCGCGCGCGAGTGGACCCCGCCGTCCACTCGTCCGCAAAGCCGTCAGCAGTCATCAGTCGTCGGGGTTGAGACACCAGCCTCGCAGGCCGGGGCAGCCTGCGTTCCCAGCGGCCAGCTCTCAAGCGCGCACGCCGACTGACGACTGCTCACGGCTCTCCGGAAGCCGGCCCGCTCCGGGCCAGCCGCGCCACCTCCTC
>JBKPMA010000148.1:0-5872 GCA_046731935.1 Acidobacteriota bacterium | reverse complement strand
GTCGGACGCCCAAATTCCCCGTAGAGGAATCGCAGCGAGCGACTGATGGCGGCGCCGACGACCGAGCCGTGACTCTCGTTCTCATAGACCTGTGAGCCGACGCGCAGTGCGGGGAAGCTGTGCGTGAGCTCCCTCGTCATCCGCTGCATCGGCGGTACCATCACGTCGCCCTCCTCGGCGCCGACGGTGAGGTAGGCGCGCCCTGACGGCTGCACGCTCCCCTTCTTCGCCTCCGGAAGCCAGGAGAAGGCAACCTGTTTGTCCCACCAGAGCGACGGTGAGCCGATCCAGTAGCGCGTGAACAGCCCCGGCTCGTGCAGGAGAACGTACGTCGAGAAGAGCCCGCCTAACGAGTGTCCACCGAGCCCGCGCCGCGTGGGGTCGGCGCGATACTTCGTCTCGACCATCGGCACCAGCTCGTCCTTCAGGAAGGCCAGAAAGGCTGCGCTTCCGCCGCCGCCCGGCATCTCGGCGATGTTCGTCGGCGTGTAGTCACGCGTGCGACTCAGCGCGTATGCCGGCGTGTATCCGCGCCCGTCAGTCTGCGGGTAGCCCACGCCCACGACGATGAGAGGCGCCACTTCTCCCGCGATGCCGAGCATTTCGACCGTCTCGTGCACAGTATGGAAGGCAAGGTTGGCGTCGGTGACGATGAAGACCGGCGGGCGCACGGTCATCGTATCGAGTCCCGGCGGGAGCCAGACTTGCACGACGTACTCGACGCCGTTGCCGCGCGACTTCACGGTGAACTGCTCCGTCCCGGGTGCGGTGACCGGCGCCTGCGCCGGAAGGACGGAGGCGAGCGCAGGGAAGACGGCGGCGCCGAGGAGGCAGCGGAAGCGCATGCGGGGGCGGAGGGGGTGAGGGAAGCGCGAAGCTACTGGACTCGGGCGCGTTCCGCCATTTGCGTTCGTCGTGAAACGGGACCTTCGGTGGCTCACGCTCCGCATGCAGGCGTCAGGACCAGGTCGATCGATGGGCCGAACGTTGCCCTCGTGATCCGGTTCGAGCGGGCCTTTGCTCCCACTGCCCGCAGCGGCTCGCCGCGCTGAACGCCCAGTAATCTGCTTGGGCAGGATGCCCTCGTTCGGTCACCCTCGCGGCCTTCTCACAATCCTTCCCGGCGCCCTGCGCGTCTAGGGTCCGCGCGGTTGCTTGAACCAGCAGCCAGACGGCTGCAGCAAAGAGAAGGGTGCGCGTTATAGTGGCCTCAGTTGGCAATTCTGGTAAACGTCCTTGACTGCGTGTGTCGCCGTGGCGTCGGCCGAGGCCGCGTCCGCAACCGGCTGCGAGACCGTGTTGAACACAGAGTCGGCTGCGTCGGTCGATTGGCCCGGGTACACGACAACCGAATCGGCCACATATTCGGCACAACGCTGTCGCGTTAGGCAAGAAGCCCCGGATAGCCTGACGTTGTTTCGATCGGTCCTAGGGCCGTTCCCCCCGCTCGCGCGGGGCATTTCTCAGGTATCGAGTCGGAACGGTCCCCCCACCGGAGGGCGTGATCCTGACCATACGCGGTTTTGTGCTTGACCAACGATTCGGGTGGTTGCGGGCGGCTACGCTTCCGCCCTCTCGGGATCGTCGTTCCGATCGATGTCCGCTACCCGGTCGTCGCCCCGAATTAGTAGCATGTCCATCACCATCTCCCACGCCTGACTCCGCACCATCCATGCGTAGTTGGCCTTCCCGAGGTTCGACGTCGGCTCGGGCCCGAAATCCCTCAGGCGCGCGCAGATCGACTCAAACTCCTGATCCGCCGCCTGGGTCACTTCGTCTAGGTGCCTCGACAGCTCGCCGCTCTCCTGCAGTTGGCGATACAGGTTTGGCCTCGCGCTCTTCAGACTTTCCTCGTACGGTTGCCGGAATTGGCTCGGTATCACAGCGCTCCTCGTTGTGCTCGCTCGCCGCGACGAGCGCGGCATTCGCTCGGTACACATTTGAGTGGGAGTTTGCGATGGCAACCTTCGCGCGGGGCGTGCCATGCGCCCAGTTTGTCGCCTGATGCCGGGCTAACATGTCGTGCCGTAGGGTCCCAATGATCTTCCGCACGCCATGAGTTTCTTCCGCCGGTGAGCTTCGCGTTTCACAGTTCGAAAGGCGGGCGCAGCCCGCCTTCCCTGTGAGTAGCTATTGACGCCTGTTGACCGCTCAGGATTTCCGAAACGGAAGCCCACCGGGTTACTCGTGGGGCTCGTCGGCTGACCGATTCGGAGTCGACGTTAGCGGTTCGGTACCGGCAACTTGTCTCGCCCCTGCCCCCGCGTCGATCTCGGCGAACCGTTCGGCGGTCCGCGCGACGTCGGAGTGGCATCATCGACTCCCGCGTGCGCGAGGAGGTCTGCGCGTTCGTTGACGCGGCTCGCCGCGCCGGAGATCCGGTCGAGCGCGTAATCATCGACCTGCAACAGGAGCTCCACACTGTGGGCATCCTGGATTGTTACGTCCGGCCGGCGGAACGCGCCATCGCGGAGTCGGTGATCCGGTGGTGCATCGAGCGCTACTACGGCGCCGCCGAGCGCGGCGACTGAGAGGCGGCGGTCGCCGTGAACCGCGCGCGCCTCGCCCCGTGCGGCGTAAGACGCTGCCTCGTTAGGTGATGTTGCGATGGCCCTGGACAGCCGAAGCCCGTTCGAGCGCATGATGGACGAGATCGCGGCGGCCGAGTCGATTCGGGAACTCGACCACGTCGCCGCCGAATCCGTCACCAAGCTCGGTGATCACCCGGATCTCGCCAAGCTCCAGGACATGCTCGGCGCCATGCGGCGGCTGCTGGAGGCCGAGGATCAGGCCAGGCGCAACGGCCTGGCGGAGTAACGCGGCGTCCAATCGCTACGGCACGAGCGTCGCTCCGCGATCACGGAGGCGGCGCGGGCGAACTGCTCGTGAAGCCCACGCTGCGCGAGCTGGAGTGGACACTGGCGGAGACGGGTCTGGTGTGAGCGCGGAGGCGCGCCGACGCAGTAAGCCGAATCGTCGTACGCGCCCGCTGTGCGCGCTTGCGCGCGTCCGATTCACCCGTGCACTGTACTTCGAGGGCGCCACGCGTCCGCGGACGTGACGGCCGGTACGGCGACTCGCCGGCTGGAGAGCCTGCCATCGCGCTCACCCGTGAACGCCCGCCGGCTCTTGCTCTACGATGTGCAGCGTGAATCACGGCGATGTGGACGTGGGCCGGCCCAAGAGACAGGCAGGGGCAGCAATGAAGGACGATAGCAGAACGCACGGGCTCGGGTGAACCGGTACACCGCACGGGCGTCGCCGGTTTCGACGACATTCTCGACGGCGGTCCGCCGGCGGAGTGCCTGTTCGTCGTCGAGGGCTTGCAGCCACAGACCGAGGGATCGCTGCGCGTCACCAGAGATCGACCGTCTAAAGCGCGGCGTCGAAGCCGAAACGGCGGAACCCTCGGTTGCGACGACCCGCGGCGCGTGACGCGGCAGCCGTGGAAGGGGTATGGTGGAGTGTGCGCATGTGCAGTGACCGTCAACCGCGGCGTACCCTGCGAGACCGATGAGGACAGCAGACGAGCCCGCCGACGCCGACGTGGGATACCAAGCACTCCAGACCGCACTCGCTGATCAGTTCACGCTCGAGCGGGTGATCGGCCGAGGCGGTATGGGGCTCGTGTATCTCGCACGGGAGACCCGCCTCGACCGGCTCGTCGCGATCAAGGTGCTGCCGCCCGAGCTGGCAGAGCAACCCGCCGTGCGGGAACGCTTTCTTCGAGAAGCTCGCATCGCCGCGATGCTGTCGCATCCCAATGTCATCCCGATCTATCGGGTCGAAGAGGTCCACGACGTGGTCTACGTGGTCATGGCCTACGTCGACGGGACCACCCTCGGCTCCAGGGTCAGACACGAGGGCGCGCTCCCACACCAGGAGGTCGCGCGCATCGTGCGCGAGGTGGCGTGGGCGCTGGCCTATGCGCATGCGCGCGGCGTCGTACACTGCGATGTAAAGCCCGACAACGTGCTCCTCGATCGGGCGAGTGGCCGAGCGATCCTCACCGACTTCGGCATCGCGCAGGCAGGCGACGCGATGGACGAGCGAGCATCCAGGCCGGTGCTTGGCACGGCGCACTTCATGAGTCCGGAGCAGGCTGCCGGCAGGCCGCTCGACGGACGGAGCGACATCTACTCACTCGGCGCCGTCGCGTGGTACGCGCTGGCTGGACGATTGCCGTTCGACGGTCCGGTGAGCGAAGTGTTGCGCAAGCAGGCGAGCGAGGAGCCTCCGTCGTTGACCACGACGAATCCTCACGTGCCTCCAGTGCTCGCGGAGGCGGTGCATCGAGCGCTTGCGAAATCTCCCGGCCAGCGGTTTCAGAGCGCCGAGGCGTTCGCCGATGCGATCGCACTGAGCATCGCGCCGCACGTGGTGGCGTCTGTTCCGCTGCAGATCTGGCTGTCGGGTGGCGACGAGCTTCGCTATGCGTTCGCCGGTCTGGTGGGATTCGCCGGCCTGGCGGTGTCACATCACGGACCGCGTGGCGAGACGCTCGCCTACCTGACCGCGGCGATCGTCGGCTTTCTCCTCTTGGAGATCCTGGACGTTCGCAGGCTGATGGCGGCCGGATATCAACTGCACCACCTGCGCGCCGCGCTCCGTACGCATGCGGAGCAGCGGACTGGGCCCGATCGGTACACCGCGAATCGCGCGGCGGCGGCCAAGTATCAACGTGCACGGAAAACGAACATCCGAGCGCTCGGTGCGATCACGATGGCAGTGGCCGTCGTCAGCATGGTGGTCGTCGCGACCGTTCACCGGCGCTTCTCTTCACACGCACTGGGCGTGGCCATCGTCAGCGTCGGCCTGCTGGCGCTCGGCCGCCGAGGCGTGCTCGATCCCGATCGGGTCGCCATCGCTCGCACGCATCTGTGGTGCAGTCGCGTCGGCAGCTGGCTGGCGGCGATCGCCGGATGGCGCCTGCCGACGCGACGCCGTGCCGCGATCGATGCCGTGTTTCTCCTTCCAGACGCGTCGGAGGTTGGGTCCCCACGGGGGAGCGACACGCCTGTTCGCGTCAGCCTCGCGGGGCACGACGCGAACGTGGACTGACCGAGGGTCACGCGTTGGCGTCCGGTCGCCGCGCGAGCCTGCGCGTGTACGCGAGGCGCACTCGCGGCGCTTCCATCACCGCCGTCGACGGACTGAATAATCCGCGGGAGGTCGAGCGGATCGACCGCAGGACGCTCAACCGATTCACGACGGACATTTCGAAGCGATTCGATCACCGGGACCTCGAGCCGCTCAAGTGGGCGATCATTCGCCGGCGGCGCGTCCTCGCGATGCAACTCCGCCCGTAAGCGAGCCTCGCGCCAGCCCCGATCAACGGGTGGTCAAACCAGTTAAAGAAAATGGGGGGCCAGTGTAACATCGCGGTACGCCTAGCCCGTCATCGTTCTATTGGCAGTCTGAATTGATCGAGCTCGCTATGGCGCGCGCAAAGCCGGCCCTGTCTACACACCGACGAACTACTGACCCGCCGTCTTACCGCGTGAGATATGCGACCAGCGCATCGATCTTCAATGGCTGGCCAGTCGCGTGCCGGACCTTCGTCGTCCACGGGACAAGTGCGCCATCGGCGTAGACGTACTTTTAGTGAGCCAGGCTGCGACGCGCGGCTCGTCCGTGAGATCCTGCACGCCGAACGCCGACCGCATCGCGGCACGAAACTGCGCCGCGATCATGTTGGCGTAGAGGTACGACTCCACATACAGCGGCGCCGTCGCGAACATGTCGCGGGTGCCGAAGTAGTCGCCGTTCGGGAGGTCCACCCCAACGAAACGGCGATAGTCATCATGATAGGCGGCGTTCGCATCGGCACCTAGGTTCGCATAGGCGTTCACTTCGACCCACGCATCAAGGC
>JBKPMA010000147.1:0-8836 GCA_046731935.1 Acidobacteriota bacterium | reverse complement strand
ACGGTTGCTAGCGGACCGCGCACTGTCGCGTCTGCTGGGCGCGGATTGGCCGAAGAGCCTCGAAGAGCTCGAGGACTTCAAAAGACAACGCACTGGGCGGGGTGCATCGGACGACTAGACGAATGACCCCGCCCCCACATCCGATCGCGCCAAGGCAAGTGCCGTGGGGATTCGATGGGTGGCCCGCGCCTACATGTGCTCAACGTCGGCGGAACGCATCAAGAACCCCGTAGAACGCAGGCTTCGGCGCGTAGCGCTCGTCGAACAGCAACGGATCATCAGCGCCAAAGAACGAATCGATCCACGAATGCGCATCCGTGAATCCCCAGAACGTGACGGCGTGACATCCAGGATCGTCGACGCATACGCCGACCACGGAGCGATACACGGACTTCTGCACATCGAGACGCGTCGTTGACGGCCCAGGAACGTCGCGGATCCGCACGTCCATTTCGCTGATGTTCACGAGAAGGCCGAGCGCCGCGAGCCGCCGCATGTTGGCAGCCACACTGGACTCATTCGGAGGACCCGCGGCACTGATGTGCATCTGGAGGCCGACCCCATCGATAGGCACGCCCTCGCGTTTCAGGTCGCGGACGAGATCGTAGATGCGGTCCGCTTTGCCGTTCAGCTCCTCGCCGCCGTAGTCGTTGTAGAACAGCAGTGCCTGCGGGTCGGCTTCATGGGCAAGGCGAAATGCATCCGCTATGTAGCCGTCGCCAAGCTTCTGTCTGAACACGGTATCCCGCAGTCCGCTTCCATCGTCTGCAACGGCTTCATTGACGACGTCCCACGCGAAGACCTGCCCCCGATAATGTGCGGCGACGCTGCGGATGTGCCGGGCGAACGCTGCTCGAAGGTCGTCGGCCGTCAGCCGCTCGACCCAGCCGGGCACGGCGTTGTGCCAGATGAGCGCGTGTCCCTTCAGGCGCATGCCGCGACCGGCGGCGTACCCGGCAATCGCGTCTCCTCCCGAGAAGTCCTCAACCCCCTGAGTACGTTCGATCGGATCCCACTTCATCTCGTACTCCGCCGTCAGGTAGTTGAAATGTCGGCCGAGCACCTCGGAGTAGCGCATGTCGTTCAGGAACGAGGACTGGACGGCGGCGCCAACGAGCTTGCCGGCAGCCGCGGCTGCCTCGCTGAGGGGATCCGCAACTACCGGAGGCGTAGGTGTAGGCGTCGGTGTCGGCGAGGCAGGGCTTTGTGCGCCGCAGGCGATCTGAACAGCCGCAACGAATGCCGCCAGCACGCTCCTGTGAATGGCGGTCGGGATCACGACAGCGCGCAAAGAGGGCTATTCGTCATTCGTCAATCTGCAGTCGTCATTGCTGCGACAGCAATCATCCTGCTGCAGCCATTTCGAGATCGTCGCCTGCCTCACCCGCAGTCGGTGCCGACTCCGGATTGATGTCGTCACCTGCCACGAGACGCTCGGCGAGCCACTTGTGAATAGCGGGCTCGGGGCGCGCGAGCAACGCGTCGAGCGGCGACGCGAAGACACGAGATGGCTCACGCTCCTGCATCGAAGGCCACGAGCCGTCCGCTCGTCTGGGTGCGTAGCGGCACCAGAATCCGAGGTGCCACTGGACGAACTCACGCACGACCGCGCGTCCGCGCTCATCGTCCCGCCAGTGCTCGAGCGCAAGAGCTGCGTAGCGGCGGTAGATACTGAGCCGCTCCTCAGCAGACACCTCTCGATAGCCCTCGGCGATCTCGCGGAAGATCCACGGTTTGATCAAGACGCCGCGCGCGATCATCACAGCGGTGCAACCCGCGGTGCTGCGACCGCGGTCGACATCATGCGGGAACAAAATGTCGCCGTTGCCGATCACGGGCACCGGAATCGTCTGCGCCACCTGACCGATAGCTTCCCACTCAGCTGCGTGACGATATCGAGCGTTTCTCGTGCGTCCGTGCACGAAGACCGCGGATGCGCCAGCGTCAACGGCCGCTCGCGCCACGTCGAGAAAGTTCCGGCTCTCGTCATTCCACCCGAGCCGGATCTTGACGGTCACGGGTACGCTCGTCACTGCCCCCCGCATCGCGGCGACGAGACGTCCGACTCGAGCGGGCTGCCTGGCCAGCGCGGCCCCCATACCTTTCCGCGTGAAGTGATCGATCGGGCACCCGAGGTTGAGATCGACGAAATCCGCGCCGCGCGATTCGACCAGCGCAGCGGCCCACGCGAGCTCGTCAGGATTTGTCCCCGCGAGCTGTACGCCGAAGCACGGTTCCTCGGGCGCACGCCGAATCAGCGCGAACTCACCCTTGCGCTTCTGTTTGAGACGGCGCGCGAGGGTCATCTCGCTGACGGTCACGCGCGCTCCGAGCTCGACACACAGACGGCGGTAGGGCAGATTCGAGCCCTTCGTCATCGGGCCCATCACGACGGCGCCTGGAAGATGACTCAAGAATGGCATCGGGCAATGACGATTGACGAATGACGATTGACGAATGGCCCTGCGCCAGCTGGTTCCGAGCGCGAAATAAAACGCTCAGATCGAAACATCGCGGTTCTCAAGCAACGTGATACGAAGGCGAATCGTCATTCCTCATTCTGCCTTCGTCACTGTGGACGAGTCGTGTTGTTTGGAAGTGCGTACGCAATGTAAGCGTCTCCAGACTTCGTGCCCATCTTGCCTCCCCCAGCCGCGATCACGACGTATTGCTTGCCGTTGACCGAGTAGGTCGCCGGGGTGGCATAGCCGCCGGCCGGCAGCGACGTTTCCCACAGGACCTTGCCAGACGAGGCATCGAACGCCCGGAACTTCTCGTCGCGGGTCGCGCCGATGAAGAGGACGCCGCTCGCCGTGAGGATTGGTCCTCCGTAGTTCTCGGTTCCTGTCGGCTCCGTGTGTGGACCGACCGTCTTGTCATCGCCCAGTGGAACCGTCCACGCAATGGTGCCGGCATTCAGATCGATTGCATTGAGTGTGCCCCACGGCGTTGCTACCGCTGGGTAACCGTCAGGATCAAAGAACCGGTTGTAACCCGTATGCGAATAGAGCACCGAGCTCTCAGGCGTCTCGTCGTCATCGGGCTTCGGCTTGGTCTTGCTGACGATGCCGTACAGGAAGTCGACGACGGCTCTGCGCTGTGCCACCGACAGCTGCTGGAAGGATGGCATCACACCTTTGCCTTGGCGGACGACCCGTGCGGCTTCGGCGCGCGGGAGGCGCTTGGCAACGTCCACGAGGTTCGGCACCATCTGCCTCGACGCGCCCTTGCGATCCTCGCCGTGACAGACGGCGCAGTTGAGCTGATAGACCTGCTGTCCTTCGGCGTTGGGCCCGGTCTGCTGCTTCAGCCGCACCATTGTGAGAATCCACGCCATCTCGTTTGCGTTGACGAAGAGCCGGCCGGTCTTGGGATCGAACGCCGATCCGCCCCACTCACCGCCACCATCAAAACCAGGATAAATGATGGTGCCTTGTGTACTGGGCGGGACGAATTGCCCATTCGATCGTACTTTTCGAAACTGCTCCAGCACGGCCGCGTGTGCGGCGGGCGTACGAGTGGTGAGGTCGGCTTCCGTCAGCCGCTGCCTGGCGAATGGTGGAGGCGACAGGGGAAACGGCTGTGTGGGCCATGCGGACTCGCCTTCGAGATCCGATGGAGGCACAGGCCGCTCTTCAATCGGAAACAGCGGCTCTCCAGTTTCGCGGTTGAACACGTACACCACGCCAGACTTCAGTACCTGCGCGACGGCGGCCACTTCCTTGCCGTTACGCTGGACGTTCACGAGCACAGGAGCGGTAGGCAGGTCGCGATCCCACAAATCGTGGTGGACCGTCTGAAAGTGCCAGACACGCTCACCGGTGTCGGCCTTCAGCGCGAGCAGACAGTTGGCGAAGAGATTGGCGCCCTGCCGGTTGCCACCCCAGAAATCGAATGCGGCCGACCCGGTGGGCAGGAAGACGAGTCCTCGGTCGGCGTCCACACTGATGCCGCTCCAGGCATTCGCGCCGCCGACGCGCGTGTAGGCGTCGCTCGGCCAGGTGTCGTATCCAAACTCGCCCGGCTGCGGGATCGTGTGGAACGTCCATCTGATCTTGCCCGTGCGTACGTCGTAGGCGCGAATGTGACCTGGCGCCGCTGGTCCCGGTCCCTCGCTCACTCGCGTGCCGAGGATGAGGAGATCTTTGTAGATCGCGCCTGGTGTATTCGACAGCACGTACAGCTTGCTGACGTCGCGGACGAGACCATCCATCAGCGAGACGCTGCCGCTGTCACCGAAGCCGCTGACGGGAACGCCGGTCGCGGCGTCCAGCGAGTAGAGTCGTTTGCCCGCCGCGACGAAAATGCGCTTTTCGGCTGCGTCCTCCCAGTACACGACGCCCCGGTTGACGCCGAGCGAGCTGGTGTCTTCCTTCGAGGCTTTGAACGGGTCGAATACCCAGAGCTCTTTGCCTGTCGCCGCTTCGAGTGCGAACGTCTTCAACTGCGGTGACGTCGCATACAGCACGCCGTGCACGACGATCGGATTGCACTGGATCTGCGAGCGGCCGTTCGGACGCGCGTCTCCCGTGTGATAGGTCCATTGGAGCGCCAAGTTCGTCACGTTCGCCGGCGTGATCTGATCGAGCGCGGAATATTGACGATGTCCCGAGTCGCCGCCGTGCGCGGGCCAATCGACGCCGACGGCGCCATTCGCGCGGGTTCGCATCATGAGTCCGGTCACGAGGCCGCAGACAATCAGCAGGAAAAGTACAGGCGTCAGGCGCCGAGCCAGGGCAGTTGAGCGCATCCGCGCAGTCTACACGAGCCGTGCGGGCACCGTCGGGGTCGTATAAGCCGGCGCGGTAGAATGCGATATGGCACCGTGGTGGCGCCCAACGTCCAACGCCCAAAGCCGAGGCCCGACAAGACCTTCTTCCGATGTCCGAATCCCTCTCCGACTTTCTTGATTTCGCGATCGATGCGGCGTATGCCGCCGGGCAAAGCACCCTCGCCCACTTTCAAACGAACGTCGTCGTCGAGCGTAAGGCAGACGCGTCCCCGGTCACGGTCGCCGACCGCGGCGCCGAGCGATTGCTGCGTGAGCGGATTGCCGAGGCGTATCCGACGCACGCCGTTCTCGGAGAAGAGTTCGGCGTCGGTGACGGCGACAGCCGCTATCGGTGGGTGCTCGATCCGATCGATGGCACGCAATCGTTCATCCGCGGCGTTCCGCTCTTCGGCGTGCTCGTCGCACTCGAGATCGATCGTGTGCCGCGGGTGGGCGTCGCGTACTTTCCCGCGCTGGGCGAGCTTGTCTCGGCCGCCAGCGGCTCAGGATGCTGGTGGAACGGCCGCCGCGCCCAGGTCTCGTCCGTCGATCGGCTGGGCGAGGCAGCGATCGGATATTCCGATTCGCGCATGCTGGCCGACCGACTCGGCGACGGATGGACGCGGCTGCAGCACGCGGCGCGTGTGCAGCGCGGATGGGGGGACTGCTACGGGCACTGCCTCGTCGCCACCGGCCGTCTCGATGTCATGCTCGATCCCGTGATGAACCCCTGGGACTGCGCCGCACTCGTGCCGATTCTCGAAGAAGCGGGCGGACGATTCACCGATTGGACCGGCGAAGCCCGTATCGACGGCGGCGACGCGTTCAGTACGAACGGCAAGCTTCACCAGGCGGTCTTGCAGCATCTCCGAGGCTAAGAAAGCTCCAGAGTGCCAGGCTGCCAGAGTGCGGCTGTCCCTACCGGACGAGCCGCGCTCGTCGCATCGTCTGGAGTGCGTTCCAGCCGAGGACGAGATCGAGCCGCGAACGGTTGAGCGAGGGATCAGGTCCGCTCAGTTCGCCAGATACGAACCACCCGGCGACGAGGTCCGCAGGCAACCGCCAGCTTCCGCCGGTGAAGACGTGCGTGCCCTGGGCGTAGCGATCGCCGTTGAGGACCGACATCAGGCGGCCGACGTGCGATACGCCGGCAAAAAAGAGCACGTGGCCGATCGTCTTTTCGGCGGTCACGCCTGCTGCTGTGTCGTGCGGACCTTCTGTGACCCTGACGCCATACTCCGCGCGGAACGAGTCGATGAAGCGGGTGCCGATCGTGAATCGTCCCGCAGCTCTCCACACGCCGCCTTCGAGGTCGTCGTCCACATAGTCGGTGGACGCCTGGACGTGTGGATTCAGACGTTTGACGACGAGGACCTGCGTGAAACTGTGCCGGTCGAGGTGCTCGAATCGGGTGAAGACGTTCGATGTCGTGAGATCTCCAAGGTACGCCACCGTCACCGAGATCTCGTCGAAAAAGACGTCTTTCGGGCGGCGGACTGAGGCGCGTCCGCCAACGATGTACCCGTCGTTGTCGTACGCTGTCATCTCGGTGTTCTCGCCGCGAATCAATCCCAGGCCGCCGTACTGCACCTCGACGCCGTGCAGAGGTGTCACGTCCGCGAACAGATGCTTCAGGAATATGGAAGACCGTCGGTCGCCTGTCCCCAGGCCCGTGTTGTTCCAGCTCGATGGGAAGCCGGCCCCGGACTGCACCGTGAATCCCACTGCAACGCGAGCATTGGAATCGAGCTTGACCTTTCCGCGGAGCACGTCCTGCGTTTGAGCCTGATTGAAGCGCGTGCTCGACGATCCGCGTACGAAGCGATACCGAATGCTGATTGACGCCGCGTCGATGTCGAGCCACCGGGCAAAAGCTGGGTCTGGATCGGGAACGGGCGACGGTGCTGCCGCCTGCGGCGGGGGCTCGGCGTGCAGCGGCACTGAGCTGGTCTGGTCGGCGCGGGCATTCGATGGGAAAATGGCCAGGCTGACTGCTGCGGCGAGCGCGTAGCGTGTCACGGTATCCAATGGCAGTTTACAGGGCAGCGGAATTCATCGCCATGCGCGTCCGGCGTCTGACCGCGCTCAGCGCGGCAGCGGCGCTCGTGTCGATGGCCATCGTCGATGCCGGCGGAGCCGCTCCACGCGCGCAGCATGCGGACGTTCCGGCATCGCAGGCGCCTGGCAGCGTGGCCGTCGCTCCATCCGACACCGGCAACGGCCTCGCGACGTTCGATGCCGCCTGGACCGCCATTCGCGAGACGTACGTCGACGAGTCCCGGAGCGACGCGGATTGGGACGCACTCCGGGCCGAGTTCCGTCCTCGCGCCGCGCGAGCGGCTACACCAGACGAAGTTCGCGACGTATTGCGCGATCTGCTGACGCGCATCGGTCACTCCCACTTCGATCTCCTTTCCTCGACCGTGCGGGCGCGGCTCGACAAAGCGGCGGCCGATCCGTCGGAAGTGGGGGCCATCGGGGCCGATCTCACACCCATCGACGGTGAGCTGGTCATCGCCCGGGTGGATCCGTCGAGTCCGGCGCTCGAGGCCGGGCTCCGTCCAGGTGTGGTGCTCGAGGCGATCGATGGTGTCGAACTCCGCGATGCGGCCGGAACGATGCGCTCGGCGGATTTCGAGCGCTGGGCGACGGCGCAATCCCTGCTGCGGGGCACCACCGGCACAACGATCTCGCTGCGTCTTAGAGACGTGGAGGGCCAGACCTCGACACACAAGGTGTCGCGGGCGCGCGAGCAGGGACAGCCTGTGACGCTCGGCCATCTCCCCACGTTCTTCGCACGGCTGGACCGCGTGGTCAGAAAGGCCGCCGACGGCCGCCATGTGGCCGTGATCCGCTTCAATGTCTGGATGGTGCCGCTCGCGGCCGCTATCGACCGGGCCGTCGATGAATCGCGGGACGCCGACGGGATCGTCATCGACCTTCGTGGGAACCCCGGTGGCGTGCTCTCGATGCTGATGGGAGTATCAGGACACTTTCTGGATACGCCAGTGCGGCTCGGCACCTTGAGAACGCGGGACTCGGAGCTGAACCTCGTCGCCAATCCGCGAACCGTGGCGCCTGATGGCCGGCGCGTCGCGCCCTACCATGGCCCTCTGGCCATCCTCGTGGACCAGACGTCCTATAGCGCGTCTGAGATCTTCGCGGCGGGTATGCAGTCGATTGGCCGTGCACGCATTTTCGGCCAGAAGACCCCTGGCGGAGCCCTGCCGGCGATGTTGCGTGAACTGCCGAGCGGAGATGTGCTGGAATACGCGATCGGAGACTTCGTGACGGCCACCGGTCAGCGGATCGAAGGCTACGGCGTCGTTCCCGACCAGGTGGTCTCGCCCTCTCGCGCGGCCCTGGCCGCCGGCCGCGATGAAGTGCTCGACGCAGCAATCGAGTGGGCAGCACGAACGGCCCAGCAGAAGGGTGAGTGAATGAGCAGGGAATTGATGGGCCGTGGGCTCGTGCGGGTGCTTGTGACGATGGCGGTCGTGACCGGCATCGCAACCGGGCAGCTGACCGCGCAGGCGCCAGCCGCCGCGCCACCGAAACAGGCCCCCGCGCCGCCGCCCGCGACCGCTGACAAGAAACCCGCTGCGCAACCGGCGCCACTGCCGCCGCTCGAGAAGATTCTCGCGCGCTACCGCGAGGAAATCGGAGGCGTGGCAGTCATACGGAAGCACAAGTCCCGCAAGTTCACGGGGAAGTTCGAGCTGCCCGCGCAGAACATTGGTGGACCGGTCGAAGTGCTGGCCGCCGCACCCGATCGCATGATCCTTCGGGTCACGCTCGGCGCGCTCGGCACGCTCGAACGGGGATTCGACGGCACGACGGGATGGTCCATCGACCCTTCGGTTGGTCCTCGCCTCCTGACCGGTCCCGAGCTGGACGAGTTGAAACACTCGGCCGATTACTATTTCGAACTGCAGGATCCCGCCAACTATTCCTCCATGACCTTGATCGAGCGGACGATGTTTGAAGGCAGGGATTCGTACTCTGTGAAGCTCGTGCGAAAATCCGGCTTCGAACTGACCGAATATTTCGACGTCACCTCTGGAC
>JBKPMA010000146.1:0-4605 GCA_046731935.1 Acidobacteriota bacterium | reverse complement strand
CTCGTGGGCTCGGAGATGTGTATAAGAGACAGACCTGGGACAGGTCCTGCTCGAGCAGGAACCCGAACGCCTGCGCCCCGGCAGGCCCGTTGACGGCCACGACTTTCCAGAAGCGGGTTGGCACCGCGAGGCGGACCGGCCCCATCTGGTCACGTCCGTGAAAATGCCGATCATCGGGCGACAGCACCGGCCCTGCGAACACGATCGCCTTCTCTGCGTCCGTCTCCTGCTGAATCACGTTTTCGAGATCGCCCCAGTTGTCGGCGCCCTGCGCCGACTGGTTGAACGTGGCGATCTGCGGCGTGCAGTTCGTCGTGTGATAGGTGTCGCCGTTCGCCATCTGGATGTCCTGGAACGACGCTCCCCAGCAGACATCGTCGCGCCGGACGATGTGCCCCTTGTCGAACGCGCCTCCGTCCTTGGTGAAAAACACGTCGGGCAGCTGGTGCTCGGCGGCGATGCGCGCATCGGTGACCCACTGCTCGATCGTGTGCTCTGGAAGGCCCGTGAGCTCACGACGGCTCGGGATGCGGCCATCGACTGTGCGTGACTGTTCCCGCCAGTCCACATTCGAAGCCGTCAGGATGGCCAGGCGCCGTTCGCGGTGCATCACGACCGAGAATTTGTGGTACTTGAGTTCCTGTGAACCGTCGGCCAGGGGCGCGGCGAGGCTGCGCCCCAGATCAGTGAGCGTCGGGATGGGAACGAGCGAGCCGTCGGCGAGATCGAGAAAATCGGCGCGGTAGCCCTGGCGCTGGTCGAGACCATCGAAGATCACGGGCACGCCCATGCCTTCGGGCTGTGCGGTGGGAAGCAACATCGCCCTCCCCTTTTCTGTTGTCGTCGTATTAGAGCGGCGAGCGAGCGGATCGTTTCAGACGCTCGTCAGGGTAACTCCACATCTGCCACGACCGCGGTGACGTTGTCGCGTGAGCCTGCGGCGAGCGACCGATCGACCAGCCGATCACACGCGGCACGGCAGTCGCCGGCGGCGAGGATCTGCTCGATCTCGGAATCCTGCAGCGGATCGGTCAAGCCGTCGGTCGTGAGGAGCAGACGATCGCCATCCTGGATGCCGAACGTGTGCATCTCGATCACGAGATCTCCGCGGCCCATGGCCTGCGTCAGCACCTGGCTGCCGTGATGCGCGGCCATCTGCTCCGGCGCCAGCAGCCCGGCGTCCACGAGATCCTGCGCGACTGTGTGATCGCGCGTAATGCGGACCAGGTGACCCTGCCGAAACAGATACGCGCGCGAGTCGCCGACGTGACACACAAAGCCGCAATCGCCCACCGCGGTGAGGACGGTCAGCGTCGTTCCCATTCCCGACTGCGGCGGGCTGCCTGCAGCGTGATCGAGGATGGCCTGGTCCACAGACTGGACGATGGCTTCGAGACGCGCGGTGATCACCTTGGCTTCCGGTTCGCCGATGGACACGAACCAGCGCGAGCCCTGCTGCGAGAACCGGAGCGCCAGGCTCAGCGCCAGCGTCGACGCCACCTCACCGGCGGCATGTCCGCCCATCCCATCCGCCACCGCGAGCGCCCACGCACTCTGTGTAGGCAGGAAGCGTAATTGCGGTTCGTCGATATTCGTCGCGAGCGCGTGTGTGCTGCGATCGAAACGGACGACGAGAAAGCGATCCTCGTTGTTGCTGCGTACCGGCCCACACTCCGACCGTGTGGCGACGTGCAGCTCGAGCGGCGGCAGCAGGGCGTGCGGCAGAAGCGAATTCACGGATCGCGGCGCCGTTGTATGAACATCCACAACCGCCTCCAGGTCGTGCGAGGTCAGAAATGCGCGGGGAAGCAGCATAAGAGATCGCCGCGCACGAATCCAGCGAACGCCGTGCGGGGCCTGCCCGCCGGTGCCGCGCAGCCGAATCGGCAGGACGGCGACCGACGAGGTAGACTCTGCGACCATGCACCGAATGACGCGCGCGCGTTGGCTGTGTTACGCGGTCGCACTACTCGTCGTTGGCCTGCCGGATCGCGCGTCGCCGCAGGCAATCCCGGCTCAGGCCGGGACGCCGCCCACGCCAGTGTTGTCGGCCACGGCGCAGCGCCTGTATGAAGACGCCCGTCCGCAGCTGCTACAGGTGCGGACGCTGCTCAAGGGTCAGGAAAGTCAGGTCAGCGTCGGCTCTGGTTTCATCGTCAGCGACGCCGGACATGTGCTGACCAACTATCACGTGGTCAGCCAGGCTGCGCTGCATCCGGATCGCTACCGTCTCGTGTACAGCGCCTCGGACCACAGCCAGGGTGCCTTGCAGGTGCTCGCCTTCGATGCGCTCCACGATCTGGCGCTCGTCAAACCAGCAGCAGCTGGCGCGCTGGCTGGCCACCGCCCCCTCTCGTTCCACCCACGCGACGTGCCGATGTCACAGGGCGAACGCCTGTTCTCGCTCGGGAATCCGCTCGACATCGGATTCGCGGTCATCGAAGGCACGTACAACGGATATGTCGAGCGAAGCTTGTATCCGACGATCTTCTTTTCAGGCTCGCTGAACCCCGGCGTGAGCGGTGGTCCCACACTGGACCAGCAGGGTCGCGTCATCGGCGTCAACGTCTCGGCACGGCGGGACGGCGAACAGGTGAGTTTTCTGGTCCCGGCTGAGTTCGCCGAGGACCTGCTGCACCGCGGCCGTGACCTCGCACCGTTACGCGCCGCGGCGTATGGGGAGCTCACGCGGCAGTTGCTGGTCCATCAATCGATGCTCACGGATCGATTTCTGGCGCAGCACTGGCGGCACGCGATGCATCACCAGTACGCGGTTCCTCTGCCGCAGGAGGACTTCATGCGCTGTTGGGGGTCGAGCACCTCCGGCGACGAAAAGGGATGGCAATACCAGCGCTCCAACTGCGAGCTGGATTCGCACGTGTTCGTCTCGGGCTGGCTGACGACCGGTTACATCTCCACCCGCTACGAGGCTTACGACGGCCACAAGCTGGGCGTTCTTCGCTTTGCGAACCGGTATTCGGCGAGCTTCAGGAACGAGTCGTTCGGAGGACCGGGCAACAAGGACCTCACCGGGCCGCAATGCCACGAGCGCTATGTCGATCGCGCCGGTCTGCCGCTCCGCGCTGTGGTCTGCATGACGGCATACAAGAAGCTCACGGGTCTGTACAACGCGAGCGTACTGGTGGCCACCGTCGATGCGTCGCAGGTCGGCGTTCAAGGCCGCTTCGACGCACACGGCGTCAGTTTCGACAACGCGATGAAGCTGAGCGCGTACTACCTGGAGGGATTTGGATGGGCGCCGAGCAGCCGGAAGCGGCAGTGAAGCTGGCAGTCGTGGAGATCCTCGACGCCGACGGACGGTCGCGGCAGGTCGTGCCCGTGTCGCACTGGCCGATCGCGATCGGGCGGTCGATCGAATGCGACGTCGTGCTCGACGACCCGTACACCGCACCGCATCACGCCACGCTCGATGAGCGTGAGGGCGTTCTCGGCATCGAGGCCGCGGGCTCTCTCAACGGCGTGTCCGTTGGAAAACGTCTGCTGAAGGCGCACGACCGGCTCGACCTGATGCCCGGCGACGTGTTCCGCGTGGGCGGCACCAGGCTGCGCGTGCGGCGAGCGACCGACGCACTGGCTCCGGAGCGGACGCTGCCCGATGCGCGAACCGGGTGGATCTCGCTCGTCGTGTTGCCCGCACTGCTGGCACTGTGGACGGCTGCGGAACATTGGCTGAGTACGGATCCGGGCGGCCGCTCGATCGACTACCTGACGCTGATCATCGCGACCGTACTGGGGCTGGCGGTCTGGAGCGGATTCTGGTCGCTCGGCTCGCGACTCTTCCGCCAGCGCTTCGACTATTGGACGCACGTGCGCGCCGCCGCACTCTTCTTCTTCACTGCGGCGGTGGTCCGAGCGCTCCTGCCACTCGTCGCGTACACGCTTGGATGGGAGTGGCCGAGCAGGATCGCCTACCTGACTAACATCGGCGTGTTGTGGGCTCTCGTGCTGGCACATCTGACGATCATGCTGCCGGCACGCCGAAAGGTGCTCGCCGTTGCGATGGGTGCCATCTTCGTCGTCGGCACGTCCCTGTACCTCACGCGGAACTATCAGACGACGCACCGAGTGTTTCCCGAGCTCTACGTGACGATGCTCGCGCCGCCAGCGGTGCGGCTGGCCTCGCCGACGGCGATCGACCGCTTCATCGACGAGACGCGCGCGCTCAAGGACGGGCTCGATCACCAGGCGAAAGAGGACGACGGCACCGGGCCCCAAATCGACGACGATGACGAGTAGCGTTCGCCGCCGCTACTTCTGCTCGAGCTGAAACACGACGGTGACGGTCATCACGACCTCCGTAGGCTGACCGTTGAGCAGCGTGGGAGTGAACTGCCACTGCCGCACCGCAGTCATGGCCGCTTTCGCGAGGTCCGGGTGCACCTGTGCGCTGATCACGCGAATGTGCTGCACCGTGCCGTCGAGACCGATTGTGGCCTCCAACGGTACGACCCCTTCGACACCAGCATCCCGCAACGCCGGCGGATAGAACGGCCTGACGTCCTTCCTCTTGGTCGGGGGATTGATCAAGCCACCCACGCGCACGCGCGTCGGGCTTGTCACGGCGTTCGACGCTGTCGGCTGATC
>JBKPMA010000145.1:0-5872 GCA_046731935.1 Acidobacteriota bacterium | reverse complement strand
CTTCGGTCTCCGGTCTTCGGTCTTCGGTCTACAGGGCGTGTCGAGTTTCATTTCGCATCTGCCGTTTGGATTCGATGTAACATGCGCGCACCTCAGCAATGAGCGAAGACGAGACGGAGCTCACGGGACTCGGGCTCCAGTTCGATCGTGCCGTCACGACCGGCGCGTCATCCGATGCCGCCCAACCGGCGGTCATCTGCGCCGGCTGTCAGCGCGCCATCGAGACCGAGTACTTCGACATCAACGGCCGGAACGTGTGCGCGCCGTGTCGCGACATGGTAGAAGCTGCGTCGGAGTGTCCGCGCGGCCTCGGCGTGCTGCTCCGGGCGGCGCTGTTCGGAGCCGGCGCAGCCGTCCTCGGCGCCGCGATCTACTACGCCGTCCTCGCCATCGCGCATCTTGAAATCGGCCTGATCGCCATCCTGAGCGGATACATGATCGGCACCGCGGTTCGGAAGGGCGCCAACGGACGAGGCGGGCTTCGGTTTCAAATCCTCGCGCTCCTACTGACCTATCTATCCGTGGCCATGGCGTACACGCCGGTCGTCATCCAAGGCATCAGGGATGACAGAGCCGAGTCGCGAACTCAGGCCTCGGCCACCGCGAACGGTGGCCTCGCACCGCAGGAGCCGTCGACGCATGCTGCGCCGAAGGCCAATGCGTTTGGATGCGCGACCGGCGGCATCGTCCTCGCCGGTCTCTTTGCCGCGCTGCCGGTGATGGTGGTCTTCGGCGGCTTGCCAACCAGCTTGATCGGCGGGCTGATCATTGGCTTTGGCATGCGTCAGGCCTGGAGGATGACTGGCGCTCCAACACTGACGATCTTCGGGCCCTACCGTGTCGGGACCACGCCAGCGGCCACTCTTTGACGCCACTCAACTGTTCTGACTGCGGCACGGAGCTCGGCCCGAATGCTCTGGCCTGTCCGGCCTGTCACGCGCTCGTCCACGCGAACGACTTGAGACAGCGAGCCGCCGATGCGGAGCGCGCCGAACGCGACGGCGATCTCACGTCCGCCCGGGAGCAGTGGACCGCGGCCCTGGCGTTGCTGCCGGCCGATACTCACCAGTCCGCCGCGATCCAGCAGCACCTCGAATCGATCGTCCGCCGGATTCACGAGACCGCGCCGGACACCGCCACCGACGAGCGTGAGGGCCGCCCGTGGTGGTGGAAGCAGCTCGCGGCCGCTGGCGGCGTCGCCCTGCTCCTCGTGGGCAAGCTCAAGTTCCTTCTGCTCGGTCTCACGAAGCTGACAACTGTCGCCTCGATGTTCGCGTTTTTCGCGGTGTATTGGTCCACGTACGGGTGGCCGCTCGCACTTGGCCTGGTGGTGTCGATCTACATCCACGAGATGGGACACGTCTCGATGCTCCGAAGCCTGGGCATTCAATCGGCTGCTCCAATCTTCATCCCCGGCGTCGGGGCGCTCGTGATGTTGAAGCAGCACATCGCCGATCCGATCGTGAACGCGAAGATCGGTCTGGCAGGGCCCGTCTGGGGGCTCGGCGCGGCCCTGGGCGCGCTCGCGATGTATGGCGCGGCGGGCGCACACATCTGGCTGGCCATCGCGAAACTGACCGGATTCATCAACCTGTTCAACTTGATTCCCGTGTGGCAGCTGGACGGATCTCGCGGGCTGCATGCGCTGACGCGCCGCGATCGCTGGATCCTCGTCGCCGTCATCGCGGCGGCCTTCATGGTCACCGGAGTCGGATTGCTCGTCATCGTCGGCGCCGTGGCGGCCTGGCGCGCCATGGAGCGAGAGACTGGTCCCGGCGACTCGCTCGTGCTCACCACGTTCGTCGTTCTCGTCGGTGCGCTCTCGCTGCTCGCCAGCGGAATCTAGCGGAAGTGATTAGAGCTCCTGACCGGCACGGAAACCTCCGGACCCCTGGAACCGTTGGACCCCACCCTCTGTAGCCTGTATCATCCCCGCCCATGCAGATCATTCGGACACCGGATGAGTACGACGTGTGCGTCGTCGGCTCCGGGGCGGGCGGCGGTATGGCGGCCAAAGTGCTGACTGAAGCCGGTGCCCGCGTCGTCGTGCTGGAGGCGGGTCCGCAGTGGGATTCGGCCACTGATTCCGCCATGCTGAAATGGCCGTACGAATCGCCGAGACGCGGCGCGCCGACGTTCGAACGGCAGTTCGGTGAATACGACGGGTGCATCGGGGGGTGGTCGCTCGATGGCGAGCCCTACACGGTCGCGCACGGGCAGGAGTGGTGGTGGTACCGCGCGCGCATGCTCGGCGGACGCACGAATCATTGGGGCAGGATCTCGCTGCGTTGGGGTCCTGACGACTTCCGCCGGCGCTCCGTCGACGGACTCGGCGATGACTGGCCAATTACCTACGAGGATCTGAAGCCCTTCTACGACAAGCTCGACCGGCTCGTCGGGATCTTCGGAACCAATTTCGCTGACGAGAAGAAGTTGCCGAACGAGCCGGACGGCATCTTCATGCCGCCGCCGAAGCCGCGCTGCTACGAACTGCTCATCCAGCAGGCATGCGACCGGCTGGGCATGCCATGCGTTCCGTCGCGATTGTCGATCCTGACGCAGCCGCTCAATGGACGTCCGGCCTGTCACTACTGCGGCCAGTGCGGGCGCGGATGCGCGACGCATTCGAATTTCTCGTCCCCATCGGTGCTGCTGGCGCCGGCGCTCAAGACCGGCCGCCTCACGATCCTGACCGGGGCCATGGCGCGGGAAGTGAGCACGGATCAGAGCGGAAACGCGACAGGCGTTTCGTTCATCGACAAAGCCACCGGCGCCGACCGTCACGTGCGCGCACGGATCGTCGTGCTCGCGGCGAGCTGCTGCGAGAGCGCGCGGATCATGCTCAACTCGAAATCCGCGAAGCATCCAGATGGACTCTCGAATTCGTCTGGCGCGCTCGGCCGGTATCTGACCGATTCGACGGGTCTGTCTGTCAGCGGATTCATCCCGAAGTTGATGGAGATGCCTCCACACAACGAAGACGGCGTGGGCGGCATGCACCTCTACGTGCCGTGGTGGGCCGACAACAAGACGCTCGACTTCCCGCGCGGGTATCACATCGAGCTGTGGGGCGGCCGCGGTATGCCGTCGTATGGGTTCGGCGGGGGCATCGAAGATCTGCCGCCCGGCGGCGGATACGGCAAACAGCTGAAGGACGACTATCGCCGGTACTATGGTGCGCACGTCGGCTTCGCCGGCCGCGGAGAGATGGTGCCGAACGACGACACGTTCTGCGAGATCGATCCGAACGTCGTGGATCGGTTCGGGATCCCCGTTCTGCGGTTTCATTTCCGGTGGAGCGATCGCGAGCGGAAGCAGGCCAAGCACATGCAGGAGACCTTCCGCCGGATCATCACGGAGATGGGCGGGACGCCGACCTCCGAAATGCCCGCCGAAGACGAAGACTACGGACTCGAAGCCGGCGGCCGGATCATCCACGAGACCGGCGCCACACGGATGGGAAAGGATCCCGCATCGTCTGTCCTGAACGCGTATTGCCAGGCGCACGAAGCCAAGAACGTGTTCGTCTGTGACGGCGGACCGTTCGTGTCGCAGGCCGACAAGAACGCGACGTGGACCATCCTCGCGCTCGCGATGCGTACCGGCGAGTACATCGCGGAGCAGCGCAAGAGCGGCAGCATCTGAAGGGGCGGGGGAGTCATGGCGATATCGAGACGGAAAGCGCTCCAGGCGCTCGGGGCCGTACCGGTTGCAGCCGGGTTCACGTGGACGGCCGCAGAAGCCGGTCAGGCGCATCAGCATGCCGCCGCGGCGCGTACCGGCGCCGCTGCCGCGAAGAAGGCCTATGCGCCGAAGTTCTTCACGCCGCACGAATGGGCGACGGTCAAAGTGCTCGTCGATCTGATCATTCCGAAAGACGAGCGGTCGGGCAGCGCGACGGACGCCGGCGTACCCGAGTTCATCGACTTCATCATGGTCGACGAACCTCCGCCGCGAAGCCGCCGCGGAATTTCGTCGAGGCAGACAGCCATCCGGGGTGGACTCCGCTGGCTCGACACACAATCCAACGAGCGGTTCGGCAAGACGTTCGTGGACGCCGCACCGGCCGATCGCACGGCGCTCCTCGACGAGATCGCGTGGCCGAAACGCGCCAAGACCACGATGAGTCAGGGCGTGGCGTTCTTCAACAGCTTCCGCGACCTGACCGCGTCAGGGTTCTGGTCGAGCAAGATGGGTGTCGACGATTTGAAGTACATGGGCAACGTGCCCAATCAGTGGAACGGATGTCCGCCGGAAGCCCTCAGCAAACTGGGAATCAATAGCTGAAACCAGCCACTGACGATTGGCGGTTGACGATTGCCCCTCGCGGGGCGGCGCAATGGAGAGCGACAATGTCTCGCATCACTCGACGGGAGGCGCTGGCCGCGGCCGGTGCCGCAGCGATTGGATCGACCATGACTGGTACGGCTGGTGCTCAGGATCAGGGGAGTGTCGTCAAGAAGGGCCGCCTGAAGCAGTCGGTCTGCCGCTGGTGTTATCAGCGCATTCCGCTCGACGACTTTTGCAAGTCCGTCGCAGGTCTCGGCCTCAAGGCGATGGACCTGCTGCAGCCCGAGGAATGGGAGGTCGCCGCCAAGTACGGTCTCATCTGCTCGACGGGCTATCCCGGCAAGGGCGGCGGAACCATCCCTGACGGTCTCAACAACAAGGCTCTACACGACGAGATCGTCAAGACGTTTGAGACGGCGCTCCCGAAGGCCAAGCAGGCAGGCGTGCCCAATCTGATTACGTTCTTCGGTAACCGCAAGGGCATGGGCGACAGCGAAGCGATCGACAACTCCGTCGCCGTGCTCAACCGGATCAAGCCCATGGCCGAATCCGCTGGTGTGACGGTCGTCGTGGAGCTCCTGAACAGCAAGGTGGATCACAAGGACTACCAGGGCGACCACACCGACTTCGGCGTCAAGGTGATGAAGCAGGTGAACTCGCCGAGGATCAAGCTGCTGTACGACATCTACCACATGCAAATCATGGAAGGGGACATCATCCGCACGATCCGCGACAACAAGGAATGGATCGCGCACTACCACACCGGTGGAGTCCCCGGCAGGAACGAGCTCGATGCGACGCAGGAACTTCAGTGGGCCACCATCGCCAATGCGCTCGTGGACATGGGCTACACCGGCTACATGGCGCACGAGTTCATTCCCAAGCGCGATCCGATCGCCTCGCTTCGGGAAGCGGTCATCCTCTGCGACATCTGAGTGACGGCGAGCTCCTTCCGTCGCGGGCGGATCACGCCGATCGATTTTCGCCGGCGGACCCGCGCCCTTCGGCTCGGGTCCTGCTCGCCTGCCGCCCCTGAGAGCACACCACATTCCGGTAAGGAGGAACGTATGCGCGCAGGCATGTTGGGCCGATTGCTGCTGGCGGCAGTCGTGTTGGCGGTCACCGCGGCACCGGCCATCGGCGAGGTCACCGTTGACAAGACGACGTGGCGCGGCCATGAGGCGCTCAAAGTCACGAACGGCACGGTCGAACTCGTCATCGTCACGGGGATCGGTCCGCGGATCGTTCGCTACGCGTTCGTCGGCGGTGAGAATGCACTCGGCGAAGTTGCGGCGGATGCAAAGCCCACGACGACCAAGCTTGGTGACTGGTACCTCTATGGAGGCCATCGTCTCTGGATCGGTCCCGAGATCGTCCCCGACACGTACGCGCCCGACAACGGCCCCGTCACCGCGAAGGTCGATGGAGGCACCATCACCCTCACGCAGCCTGTCGACGCGGCCGGTATCGAAAAGATCATGACCATCACAGTGGCGCCCTCCGGCACTGGCGTGACCGTCGGCCACCGCGTCGTCAATCACGGCAAGAAGGCCATCGATCGGTCCGCGTGGGCGCTCACGGT
>JBKPMA010000144.1:0-8964 GCA_046731935.1 Acidobacteriota bacterium | reverse complement strand
GCCCAATCCCTCGAGCTGAGGGAACACGTACCAGATCCAGTGGCCCTGCTTCCCGCCGGACCGGATCTCGTCGAGCGCGGTGGCGAACCCGGCGAACCGAAGGCTTTGCGCCTGCCGAAAGCGATCGAGGGACGAGTCCGTCATCACGAGGCGCGAGGAGTCTGGAGGCGCCGACCCGATCCCCGACTAGTGCGGAGCGGTCAGTCCGCTGTTGCTGACAAACGCGATCGACTGACTGTCGGGCGACCAGGACGGCACGTTGATCGTCCCCTGTCCGCCAAACACATAGGCAAGGACGCGCGCACCGGTGCCTTCGAGATCCATGTGCCGGATGTAGACCTGCCGGTAGAACGGATGATCCGCCGGATCGATGTCAGCCAGGAACGATAGCACCACCATCGACTTGCCATCCGGCGCGATGTGCGGAAACCAGTTGTTGAACTCGTCGCCGGTGATCTGCTGCTGCTCGGTACCGTCAGGACGCATCTTCCAGATCTGCATCCTGCCGGTGCGCGATGAATTGAAGAAGATCCACCGTCCATCAGGCGTGGACTCCGGGCCATCGTCTACACCCTTGGCATTGGTGAGGCGGATCTCGTCGCCACCCTCGGCAGGAATCTTGTACACGTCGAGCTCGCCGTTGCGACCGCCCGTGAAAAAGAGCCACTTCGCGTCCGGCGACCAGCTATGAAAGTAGGAGGGCGCGTTCTTGGTGATCCGTTTCGGAGTCCCGCCCGTCGTAGGCACCGTATAGACGACTGAATTCTCGCTCTCGCTGGGACGATGGCTGATGCCGAGCATTGCGCCGTCGAACGAGAGCACGTGGTCGTTGTTGTTCGCGGTGGCTTCGCCCGTGTCGATCACTGTCGGCGTGTTTGTCGCGAGATCGAATCGATACAGCCGGCCGCTTCCGTTGTAGATGAGCGACTTCCCGTCGCGCGTCCAGTTCGGCGCCTGGATCGAACCCGGCGTCGTATAGAGGACTTTTCGATCCGGGCTGTCGACTCGCATCACTTCGAGGTTGCTGCCGATGTAATCGCGATACGGCCGCCAGCCGGCGGGCGGTGGAACGACGATCCGGACGTTGCTGAAGATCGCCTGCTCCGACACCTTCGGGTTGTGCGAGCACACGAACAGCCCGACGTACACCTCGTCGCCGAGATCGAGCTCGGTCAATTCCGTGCGCGTGAAGGGCTCGCCGTAGCGCGCGGACGACATGACGAACATTTTGCCCTTGCGTTCGAGCTGGATGACGTCCGGCGCGACGACAGCCGAGGGCAGCTGAAACGTCGGACCGCCCTTCGTGGAGCGGTACTGAAGCGACGTGAGGCCGTTGCCGTGCACCGCAGCATCGGCGTACGTTGCGTCTGCGTCGAGACTGCTGCGGACGATCCAACCGGCCTTTCTATGCGGTTCGACACCCTGACCGACGAATTTCACGTGGGTGCGAACGATGAAATCGCCCTTGAGTTTGCGCCACGCAAACTGGAACTCGTCGCGCGTCGCCCACATGTTCGTGCCGGATCCGGCCATCGTGTAGGTCTGAGCCTGCGCGTCGTAGGCGATCGAGCCGGAGATCGCGGGATTGCCGATGTCGCCACTGGCTTCGAAATATCCGAGTCCCTCGCGGCTCGACATGCGACCGGATGCTAGCACCAGCACGGCGAGCACGGTCACGATCGTCCACGACGCTGTCGGCAGGCGAAATCGATCCCCGTACGGGCGCATCATCGGTCCTCCAGACTTGGGCGGCTCATCTTACTGCACGTGGCGCAGGGCTCATGGCTCGAGAGGCCCGCACCCGCCGGCCGCACTTGGCGTCCGCACCTTTCTACCGCACCTTCCGTCCGCACATTCCTACCGCACCCTCCGTCCAAGGAGTAGAATCCCGGCCCATGCGCTTCATATTTGCCGCGCTGGCCGGGGCCGCCGTCGTGGCCATCGCATTCCCGTCCAGCGCCGAGTCGCCCGCGTCCGCCATGGCCTCCGCGGCACAAGCGTTCCTGGCGACGCTGGATGGCTCACAGCGCGCGAAGGCGCAGCTCGCCTTCGATGCGGAGGAGCGATTCAACTGGCACTTCACGCCCGTGCCTCGCGCGGGACTGCCGCTCAAGCAGATGACCGCGGCGCAGCGCGATGCGGCGTTCGCGCTACTTCACGTGGGTCTCAGTGAGAAGGGATATTCCAAGGCCGAAGCCATTCGCGCACTCGAGCCGATTCTGGCCGAAATCGAACAGAATCCCGTGCGGCGCGATCCCGAGCTGTACTTCGTGACCATCTTCGGCGATCCGACCGCTGAGGGCACGTGGGGCTGGCGGTACGAAGGCCATCACATCTCCCAGAACTGGACGATCGTGAAGGGGCAGTCGATTGCCAGCAGTCCGCAGTTCTTCGGTAGCAATCCGGCCGAGGTCCGCACCGGGCCCAAAAAGGGATTGCGCGTGCTCGGCGCCGAAGAGGATCTTGCGCGTGGACTGCTCCAGAGCCTGACCGACGCGCAGCGCGCCAAGGCAGTCGTGAGCCCGGATGCGCCCGACGACATCCTGACGAGCAACGCCCGCAAGGCGGGCATTCAAGCGGATCTCGGGATCGCGCACGCCGACCTCTCCGGCGAGCAGCGCGGTCTGCTGCTGGCGCTCATCGACGAGTACGCGAGCGCGCAGCCGAAAGCGCTCGCGGAGGCGAGGCTCACGCGCATCCGGTCGGCCGGACTCGGTGCTGTGAAGTTCGCCTGGATGGGCGGTCTGTCGCGCGGGCAGCGACACTACTATCGCGTCCAGGGTCCGACGTTTCTGATCGAATACGACAACACGCAGAACGACGCGAACCACATTCACGCGGTCTGGCGAGACTTCAACGGAGACTGGGGCGCGGATCTGCTCGCCGAGCATTTAAAGAACTCGCCGCACCACGTGGGGCACTGAGTGAGTTCGGAGTCCATAGTTCGTAGTCCATAGTTCGTAGTTGCGACGAGTAATTGAGCACGCAACCACTCCGAACTCCGAACTCCGGACTACGAACTACGAACTACGAACTACGAACTACCAAATCTCACCTGGGGGAGGCCGTGTCAGACAGGCGCACGTTTCTGAAGGCGATGACGGCGGCCGGTGTGCTGGCGGCGCAGACAAGGCGCGCGGCCGCGAGCGACCGCGTCCGGCTCGGCATGATTGGCGCGGGCCTCATCGGCACGCGGCACCTGATCGACGCAGCCGGACTGCCAGACGTGGAGATCGCGGCGATTGCCGACGTGTCACCGTCCCGGGCGAACGCCGCCATCGCGCGCGTCACGACTGGCACACCCGATGCCGTGAGTGACTTTCGTCGCCTGCTCGATCGGAAAGACATCGACGCGATCGTCGTCTCGACCCCCGATCACTGGCACGCGTTGATGACCATCATGGCGTGCGCGGCGGGCAAGGACGTCTACGTCGAGAAGCCTCTCACGCATGTCGTCCGCGAGGGCGACTGGATGATCGCCGCGGCGAACCGCCACAAGCGCATCGTGCAGGTCGGCACCCAGCAGCGCTCGGGCAAGCACTATCAGGCGGCCGCCGAACTCCTTCGCAAAGGGCACATCGGTACCATCTGCGCCGCACACGTCCGATCGACGAGGAACATCACGCCGGGATTCACGCACGCGCTGGACGAACCGCCGCTGTCACCAGACGCGTGGGACATGTGGCTGGGCCCTGCGCCGATGGTCCCGTTCGACGCCCGCCGCGCCCTCTACCACTTCCGCTGGTTCTGGGACTATTCGGGCGGGCAGACGACAAACCTCCTCGCGCACGACATCGACATCGTGCAGTGGATCACCGGAGCGGTGCCCACAAAGGTGGCGGCGTTCGGTCAACGCCGGTCGCTCGAGGGATTCGGCGAGACCCCGGACGTGTTCGAGACGATCTACACGTATCCCGGGTTCCTGGCGACCTGGTCGAGCGCCGAGGTGTCGGCGGGCCGGTGGCGCGGACTCGAGATCTGCGGCACGAAGGGATCGCTGACCATCGACCGCCGCGGGTTCGACATCACCCCAGACAAGGCGATTCCCGCCGACAGCCAGATCCCGCGCTACTCGTTCTCGTCAGCGCCGGAACCCCCGGCCGACGATCGCACCGAGGCCGTGAAAGACACCGGGTACGAGCAGGTGCGCGATCAGTTCGTTCCGCACATGCGGGCATTCATCGATGCGATCAAAAGCCGCCAGCAGCCGATCTCGGATCTCGCGAGCGCGCACAAGACGGCCATCGCCTGCCATCTAGCCAATATTTCGATGCGAGTCGGCCGCGTCGTGACGTGGGACGATGCCTCGCAGCAGATCGTCGGAGATGCCGACGCTTCGCGGCTGCTCACCAAAACGTATCGCAGCCCGTGGGACCGCGAGCTGCGCGCCATCGTGCCGGACGCGTCATGACCAGCCGGCGCCTCTTTCTGCAGTCGCTGGCGCTCGGGGCACTTGCGCCGGTCGGCCTTCACGCGCAACCTCGCGGACGCACCTCGATGTACCTCGCGTTCACGTCATTCGCCGTCCGGATGCTCCAGGGCCGAGACATCATGAAGACGTCGGCGGCCGCTCTGAATTCGCAGACGTTCCTCGAGCTCTGCCGCTCGTTTGGCGCGAGCGGCGCCCAGATCGACTTCTCCCAGGTGCCTGTCGAGGACCCGTCGGCGCTGGCCGCGATCAGGAGTGCGTACGAACGTGCCGGCGTCGAGGTGGAAGTCTCGATCCCGTCGCGCTACCTCGAAACACCCGAAGCCTTCGCTGAAGCCGCGTCGGTCGCCGCCGCGCTCGGTGCCAAGCGCGCGCGTGTGGCGCTTCTCTCGGGACGGCGCTATGAAAGCTTCGACTCGCGCGCCGCATGGGACGCCTTCGCCAGCAAGTGGCGCGACACGCTGCCTCGGATGCGCGCCGAGTTCAATCGGCACAAACTCCCGATCGGCATCGAAAACCACAAGGACTGGCTCGCGCCTGAGCTCATCACGCTCCTGAAGTCCATCGACAGCCCCTTCGTCGGAGCGTGCGTGGACTTCGGCAACAACATCGCCCTGCTGGAGGATCCCGACGAGACGATGGAGCTGCTGACGCCGTACGCAGTCACGACACATCTGAAGGACATGGCCATCCGCCGAACCGAGCTGGGCTTCGAGCTCTCGGAAGTGCCACTCGGGCAAGGCTTCCTGCCGCTAGAACGCTACGTCAACGCGCTCGGTCGAACGAAGCCGGCCGTGCCCTTCTGTCTCGAGATGATCACGCGCGACCCGCTCGTCGTGCCGTACAAGTCCGACAAGTACTGGGTCGGCTTCGACGCGTCCGCGCGCGATGCAGCGCGCATCCGCCGGTTCGAGGACCGTGTGCTCAGCAAGCAGACGCAGCGGCCGCTTCCGCGCACGACGGGTGTGACCGCAGACAACCAAGTCGCCGCTGAAGATGAGAACGTCCGCGCGTCAATCCAGTACGCGATCGACGTGTTGAAGCTGGGAGCACATTGATGGCTGGTTTGCCGCACGTCATGGATCTCTTTCGGCTGACCGGGCGCACCGCGCTTGTGACGGGCGGCGGTCGAGGGTTGGGGCGCGTGATTGCCGACACGCTCGCGGAAGCCGGCGCGACCGTCTGCATCACCAGCCGTTCGCTCGAGTCCGCTGTTGCGGCCGCCGCCGAGAGTCAGGCCGCCACGGGCGGCCGTGTGATTGGGATCGCGGGTGAAGTCACGAACGGCGACGCGGTGAGCCGCCTCACCGACACCGTGCGGCAGCAGCTCGGCCACGTCGACATTCTGGTCAACAACGCGGGCGTGAACATTCGCGGCGCTGCGGGCGACCTGTCAGAGTCTGACTGGGACACGGTCATCGACACGAACCTCAAAGGCCTGTTTCTCGTGTCGCGCGTGTTTGGTCCTGCAATGTGCGAGCGGCGCTGGGGACGCGTCATCAACCTGTCGTCGATGCTCGGGTCCATCGCAATCGCAGGACGGGCGCCGTACGCAGCGTCCAAGGCTGGCGTGCTCGGGCTGACGCGCGTGCTGGCGCTCGAGTGGGCCGCCGCCGGCGTGACCGTGAATGCGATCTGTCCGGGTCCGTTCGCGACCGACATGAACAAGCAGCTTCTGAACGATCCGGCCAAGTACAAGGAGTTCGTTCAAAAGCTGCCGCTCGGACGCTGGGGCGAGCTCCACGAGATCAAAGGCATCGCGCTCTTTCTTGCCTCCGACGCGTCGTCGTTCATGACCGGCGCCTCGCTCGCGATCGACGGCGGCTGGACAGCACAGTAGAAATTCGGAATTCGGCGTGCGCCCGCCGCCGCTTGTCGGCGCACAACACGCGACAAGCTATGGCGAGGCCTCGCCGAAGCGCGCTTGTACAATGCGCGCGAAGGCGAGGAGTGGACAGCCCCGTAGACCGCAGACTGTAGACCACAGACCGCAGTCCGTGTGCGGGTCTTTCCATCGGCCGTCACGACCACAGTCAAGATCGTGAGTGTTCGCGATTCCTCAAACATACCCCGGCCTGGGCGGGGCATACGTCTGACGGGATGAGTAGCCCCGCCCCTACATGTGCTTTTCGGGGCGCCGGGGTTGTTCGTGATTCATCGACATACCCCGGCCTGGGTGGGGCATACGCCTGACGGGACGAGTAGCCTCGCACCTACATTTGCGCCGCGTTCCACCCGCCAAACAGATCCTCCCAGCATGACGCGACGTCAGGACGCTGCGCTTCCGGAATCCCAGGAGTGAAAGGCAGCGCGTCGATGCGGGACATCTCATCGATCCACGTGGCCACGACGGAGACGTCCCGCGCAATGAGACTCGCCGAGACCCGACTGAGATCGTCGTCTGGACGATGATGGAAGAAGCGGCCGGCGTCGCAGTTCGCGCGGTGATGGAACACGCCGGTCAGGCCCGCGGCCACGAACGGAAAGTGGTCTGCGTACGGCACCACCTTCGTGATCGTCTGGTAGTACACGTCCGCCGCTCGAAAATACGGGCGGAGCGCGAGCTCGAAGTCCTGGTGGGCATTGATGTACAGCTGCAGCCACCCCAGATGTGAGCCGAAGCTGTCGAGGTTGTACATGAATCGGCCCTGCCGCGACACCTCGTCACGATGTCGGCGCACGTAGATCGCCGAGCCCACCGACAACTGCTCCTCGGCGCCGAACGACATCAGCCGCACGGTGCGCCGGCGCGTCCGCCCCTGCAGCAGCCGCGCAAGCTCGATCACGCCGACGACGCCCGAGGCGTTGTCATCAGCGCCCGGCGAGGCGGCTTGCGTGTCGTGATGAGCGCTCGCGTAGAGGATCTCGTGGGCGAGATCCGTGCCGGGCAGATCAATGACCACGTTCTGCGAGGTGGCGGCCGACATACCTCCGACGACGCGGCAGCGCGCCTCCGTCGCTCCGTGCGCGATCCAGGACCACGCGTCCTGATAGGCAACGTTCAGCGTGGGGACAGCGCCGATCGCGACCGTGTACTCGGGAAACATGCCGTCGGCCAGAGCGACCGCGCCCGGGTACCTGGTGTCAACCATCAGGAGAAACGCAGGACCGGCCTCCATCAGACGCCGATACGCGTCGCGCGACGCGATGTGGCAGCCAAGATGGATCACGGCCTTCCCGCGGAGGTGTCCCAAGTCGTCGCGCTGGTAGTCGGTCGGGGTCAGCGTGGCGATGTCTGCGCTCTCCCACGCGCCATCGGTGCCCGGCGTGTTGCTGAACAGCGAGCATGGAAACGGACGCCACGATCCGCCCACACGCACTTCCAGCTGTTCCTCCGCTACGAGGCGGGCTCGCATCGGGAATGGCTCGTCCCACACCTCGGCACCGGTGGAACGTGCGCGGTCGATGACATAGGCCGCGGCCGCGCGTTCGCCAGGTGTACCGGCCAGCCGGACGCCAATGTCCCGCGCCAGCACGCCGAGGTCCTGGGCGAGTCGGTCGGAAGAGGCCTGAAGCATGTTGTCCGGGCGGCACTCAGCGCGTCGGTGCCGGCCTGATGGCGAGCTCCGCTTCGACGACAGCCATGTCGTCGGCGCCGTAGTATCGCGCCGCCATCTGCCGCATCCCGTCGCGCGTGTAGACGTCCGCCGCGGGCGAGAGGATCGTGCGGGCGATGACGTCGGCGACCTCTTCGACAGGCTGCGCGCCCGGCAGCGTGCGCGAGTCTGGACCGCCGCCGATGGCGTTCGCGCCGAAGCCGGTGGCCACGATGCCCGGCGAAACGGTGGAGACGTGGATGCCCGGGTGCGAGGCTCGAAGGTCCTGTCGCAGGCACGATGTGAGCGCGTTCAGCGCATGCTTGGACGCGCAGTACACGGATCGGAACGTCGCCAGAGGAATCCGTCCGAGCATCGACGAAATGTTGATGACGTGGCCCGCTCCGCGCGCCTGAAAGTGCGGGACGACTTCCTGCATCGCGTAAATGACCGACTTGACGTTGATGAGCATGATCTCGTCGACGTCGGCGTCGGTCAGTGCGAGCACGGGCTTGGTGATGCCACGGCCGGCGTTGTTCACCCAGATGTCGACGTGACCAAACCTGGCGATCGCCGATGCGAGCAAACGCGCGTGATCCTCCCGGCGAGTGACGTCCATGGCGACGACGACGGTCTCACTGCCGGATGCGGCTGCGACCTCCTGCAGCGCCGACTCGCGCCTGGCGGCAAGGACGACGCGCGCGCCGTGGGAGCCGGCGAGTTTCGCCAGCGCGGCGCCGATGCCGTCGCTGGCTCCGGTGATGACGATGACTTTGCCCTTGAGGCCTGAGTAGTCCGCGGACATGGGCTGGTACCTCGGGATTCGGGTATTGCGGAGGTGCTCGTCGTGTTGGCGAAGGCCTGGAGAGGCGTGGCAAGACGCCGCAGCAGCGGCCGCCGTCGCTTAGACAGCGGCCGCTTCCGTGCGGTCACGGTCGGCTACTGCTTGTCGTACACCGCCGTGCTGGTCACCTTCTTGCCGTCCGCGGTGGTCCCGTG
>JBKPMA010000143.1:0-10406 GCA_046731935.1 Acidobacteriota bacterium | reverse complement strand
TGGTCCGGATCGGCACGAGGTGGCGACGATCGGTCAGGGAGGGTACTTCGGCGAGATGTCGCTGCTGACCGGCGATCCGCGTACGGCCACCGTCAGCGCCGCGAGCGACTGCCGCGTCGTCGAGATCACGGCTGCGGGCTTCAGAGAGATTGCGCTGCAGAACCCGGCGGTGCTCGACGCGATTTCATCCGATGTGGCCCGGCGGCGTGAGGAGCTGAGCTCGGCTCGCACTGCGGCAGCCACGAACGCGACGGTCGCAGAACCTGCTGCCAGCCTGCTCAGTCGAGTGCGCCGGTTCCTGCTGAGGACCGCGCACGCCAATGTTGCAGTGACGAAGGCAGATTGACGAATCGGCCGGGGTGCATTCGACGACAACGTGAATGACCCCGGCCCCACGAAGGTCTGAGTTCATGTGGCGGCGCGGTCATGCGAACCGTCCGCCGATGAACCCCGCCGAACCTACCAGCGTCGTCTCTCGCGATAGCCCTGCTCGTAGCCCCGTCTGAACGCGTCGCGGTAGGCGTTCTTGTAGGCCTCTCGCGAGCCGTATTCGCGGTGGTAGCCGCGATCGCCCTGGCGGTACCACTTTTCGCCGTACGGGTCGAACCGGTCTCCGTCGTGGCCGTCGTCGCGTCCTTTCTCGAACCCTTCGCGGTATCCGCGCTCGGTGGCCTCAGAGTTCCAGCGTCCGTATCCGCCGTAGCCGCCGTAGCCGCCGTACCCACCGGAGCTGCCGTAGCCGAGTGAGCCGCTGATCCCCCAGCTGGGGCTGCTGTCGTAGCGGGGATTGCGTGACTGGTCCTGCCACCCCGGACGCCAGCCGTTTTGTGCCACGCGAGTGTAGCCGTCGCGATACCCTCGCTCGAACGACTCGCGATACGTGCGTCTGTAGTCGTTGCGGTCGCAACGTCCGTCGAAGCCGGAGTCGCCGTTGCGGTACTCTCGCGAGTCGTCGAAATCGAAGCGCCGTCCGTTTCGTGCATCTCGTTCGCCGTGTTCGGCGCCCGTGCGGAAGCCGATGTCGCGCGCGCGGTCGATAGCGGAGCCATACCCCGGCTGCCCCCATCCACCCCCGCGCCATTGCGCATCAGCAGGTGCTGCCATCGCGAGGCCCGCGACGAGCAGCAGCGCAGAAGCGTAGGGAAGTCTGGCCACGTTGACTCTCCACCAGGAGGGCTGGCACCCGTAGTGACATGCGAGCAAGCGACGCGCCACGACACGCACACGAGAATTGCTGCAAAATGAACGGCCGCTGGCTGCGCTGCGATCTGCAGAGGACACTGCTGACCCGGCAAAGAGGCACTCACGAATTCGGAATTCGGATTGCGGATTGCGGATTGCCAATTCGAATTGCGGAATCCGGAATGCGGAGTGCGGAATGAGAATCGGAAGGCGGAGTGCGGATTGAGCGCGAAGGGCGGGGAGCGCGGAGTGAACTGCGCGATGTTTTGCAAGAGCCCGTAGCCCGAGCCTGAAGTCCGAAGCCCGAAGCCCGAATTGGACCGACATGACTGACGACCTCGAGGCTCTGACGGCCATCGACGCCCACGTTGCCGGAAACGTGCTGCGTCTGATTACCGCGGGCGCAGCACTGCCGCAGGGACGGACGTCGGCGGAGCTGGCGCGGTGGCTCAAGCGCCGCGACGGTGTGCGACTGCTGGCGCTGCTGCGTGAGCCTCGCGGACACGATGGCCAGCAGCTCGGTCTCCTGGCCGCACCGTCGGTGGGCGATGCAGACGCCGCGCTGGTCGTGCTGTCGTCGTCCGGATTCGTGCCGATATCGGGCTGCGGACTCATTGCGGCCATCACGATCGCGCTCGAGCGGCAGTTGCTGCTCCCGCGGCAGGCCGGTCTCGTGCGTGTCCAGACCGGGATCGGTGTTGTCGACGCGACGGTGACGACAAACGTGGACGCGCGTGTGACGGGCGTGTCGTACGTAGGGCCGCCGTCATTTGTGTTCGCGGGTGGCGTGCCTCTGCCGTTTGCGTCCAGGACCATTCGTGTCGACGTGGCGTGGAGCGGCCAGTTCTACGCCATCGTAGACACCGAATCGGCGGGCCTGGCCATGGACGTGTTGCGCCATGCGGAGTTTCGGGCGGCCGCGCGCACGATTGCCGCGGCCGTTGACGCGAGCGTGGCGCTCGCACACCCATCGCGACGGTCCACAGAATCGCTCGCGGGCATCGTGTTCACTGGACCTGCCGCGACGGGATCCGCCCAGCTGCGCGTCGTGCACGCGAGTGCCAGCGGCGAACTGGCTCGCGGACCGTCGGCTGAGTCGCTGGGCGCCGTGCTCGCAGTGCTCGACGCCATGGGTCTCTCGACCGACCAGGAGGTTGTCGTCGAGGGCCTGACAGGTCCCACGCTCGCAGGACGGATCGCGGGGCGCTCCCGCGCGGGCGACTTCGACACGATTCATCCGGAAGTGTCGGCCGCCGCGTGGATCATTGCGGATCACACATTCCGTTCGAGCGAGGATGACCCGTTGCGTGACGGGATCGACTGGTGAACTCGCGAACACTCACCTTGACACCGCCGCACACGGCTCCTATAGTGCGGCCTCGGTTTCCAGGTCAGGGGCCCCATGCCATCTCGGATGTCGTGGCTGATCGCGGCGCTGTTCGTGGGCGCGGCGGCAGCCGTTCACGCTGACGGTCCGGCAGCAGGCGAGCCTTCGTGGGACTCGCGTCCACTCAGCTTCTGGATGCAGGCGCTCGGCGCGAACGATCCGATCGAGCGCCGGCGTGCGGCCGACGCTGTCACGCAGATTGCGATCGCGCACGGAGGCGATGCCGCCGGCCCCGCCGTGCCGGCGCTGGAGGCCATCCTCGGCGAACGCTCGGCGGACCTCCGGCAGGTATCGGCTGCCGCGCTCGAGCAGATCGGTCCGCCAGCCGCGGCGTCCGTCCCGGCGCTACTGCGCGTCTTCCAGCACGATGATGCGGCGGTGGTGCGGCGATCGGCGGGCCTCGCGCTCGCGCGCATCGCGCCCTCGGCGAGCGACGTCATCGACGCGGCTGCCGTGGCGATCCGGAGTGATGTAGATCCCGGTGCCAGGACGTCCGCCGCAGTGGTGCTCATCGCAAGCGGTCCGGCCGGCCGCCGCGCCGTTCCTCCGCTGTCGGCCGCGCTGGACGATCGTGATGCTGCAGTGCGGTTGTACGCCGCCGCCGCGCTGGCGCAGATGGGCGGAGACGATCGAGCGCAGCAGATCGTGCTGGAGACGATTCAGGACAACGCGAGCGGTCTGCGCGCCGAGGCCGTGGCGCTGCTGCCAGACGTGGCGAGTGGCCGCACGGACCTGCTCGAGATTCTCTCAGGCACCCTGCACGATCCCGATCTGGAAGTACGAGCGGCGTCGGCACGTGCCATCGCGTCGCTCGGCCGCCGGGCCGAATCGCTCATTCCGACGCTCTGGGCCATGCTGCAGGATCCCGACGAGGGCGTCCGCGAGCAGGCGCTCGTGGCGATTCACGCGATCAAGACCGATCTCAAGCAATAGCGTCGAAGGGTCGAAGAAGACCGCAGACCGAAGACCGAAGACTGCAGCCTGAAGGCCGACGACCGTCAGAAGCCCTACCGCCCCCGCGCCCGCGCGAGCGCCGCGACAAACTGCTGCGCCAATGAGGTGAGTGTCGCGTAGTCGCCCGCGTCGATGGCTTTCTTCGACACGAGCTCGCCGCCCACACCCACCGCCACCGCCCCTCCCTGAATGAAGTCTTCAAGCGTGTCGAGCGAGACGCCGCCGGTCGGACAGAATGGAATCTCCGGGAACGGTCCCTTCAGCGCACGCAGATACGATGCGCCGCCGACGTGACTGGCAGGAAAAATCTTGATGACATCTCCGCCGAGCTGCCAGGCTGTCAGGACCTCGGTCGGTGTGAACGCCCCCGGCATCATCACCACGTCACGTGCGCGCGCAGCGCGGATGACATCAGGCACGACCGCAGGCGACACGATGAACTGCGCGCCCGCATGTAACGCGCCCTCGAGCTGCGCGATCGTCGTGACCGTGCCGGCGCCCACGAGCACCCGATCGCGGAAGCGCTCGCTGACCGCACGAATGACGTCGAAGGCTCCGGGCACCGTCATCGTGATCTCGATGCTGCCGACACCGCCTTCCACCAGCGCTTCTGTAATACGCACGGCGCGGTCGGACGACTCGGCCCGCACGACGGGGATGAGCCCCGCCGTTTTGAGCGCCGATAGCACATGGTTTCGCGAATTGGTCATACCGGGGACGATTCAACTCGTTGTATCGAACCTGATACCACGCGCATCCGTCTAAGCAGGGTGTGGAGGTATTCCAATGAGTCGATTTGATTGGACGTTTTCAGGTAGTGCAGAAGTGGTAATTGGTGCGCTGCTCGTGCTCGTGATGGTCGCGGCCGTCCTCGCCTAGCTCGTCCGTCCTCGCTCGTACGACACACCCCAAGAACAACCCGTCGCGGAGTGAATGCCCGATGAAACGCATTCCTCCGTGTACTGGCTATTGCGTGGCCTTGCCGCCGGGTGCCTGGTAGCTGCGCCGCGCGCGCGCAGTCATGCCCGGTTTCTTGATCACCACTTCCAGCTTGTGCACTTTGCCGTCGGCGGCCGGCGCGAACGCGAGTGAGTACTGGCTGTGCAGCTCCTGGGCCACGCGCGTGAACGTCGGGCCCAGATCGTCGGTTCGCTTCAACTCGAAATACCCGCCGCCGGTTTCGTCCGACAGCTTCTTGAGGATGCGATCCGGCTGGCTCCGCACCTGGCGCTGCCCGTTGAAGTACACGCTCTGCAGCCCGATCGAATAGATCATCACTTCTTCGGTTCGTGCGCGATCGAGCACCTGGCCCGATCCAATCTTGCTGAACGTGTCTTCGCCATCGGTGAAGATGAGCACGACGCGCCGGCCCTCGATCGGCTTGAGCTGTTCGAGCGACGCATCGATCGCGTCGTAGAGACGCGTGGGATTGCCGAATCCGATGTCCTGCAGCGAGCTCACGAGATCGTCGCGATCAGAGGTGAGCGGCGACACGAACTGAATCTTGTCGTTGAATGCGCCGACCATCCCTCGATCGTGCGGCAGCAGCCGGATCAGAAACTGTTCGGCGGCCGCTTTCAGCAGATCGAGGCTGCCGGTCATGCTGCCGCTCGTGTCGAGCATCGTGACCACGGAAATCGCCTGCACCTCCGCGTCGAAGAGCACGATGGGCACGGGCTTGCCGTTGTCGAGGATGTCGAAATCGTCCTTGATCAGATCCGCAACGAGGTGCCGTTCGGTATCCGTCACGGTCACGTAGACCGGCACGAGCTGTGTGCCCGATTTGAAGGTCGGTCCCGGCGCCTGGCCCTGCGCCTGGCCTTGCCCACGAGCGGCTCCGCCAGCGACGGCGATCGACAGCACGGCGGCGAGCAGAGAAACGCGCAGGCGAGTCATGTCTTGGAGCTTAGCACGAGCGTCGGGTTCATCCCGACGGCTATACTTGGGCCGGCAATTCATCCACTTTTGACGTTCGTCCGCCGGAGGTTGTCTTGTCCGTTCGCTTCGTCCGTCTGCTGGTTGCCCTGCTGTGTCTGGCTGGTTCCGCGCATGCGGAGGACCTGGCTCCCGGGGCCGCATACTCCCCGTCGATCCCCACGCTGAAGCAAGTCCTCGGTTACGAGCCTGGCGCCGAGATCACGACGCCCGAGGGCATCGCGATCTACCTGAAGGCCCTGCACGACGCGGCGCCAGACCGAACCCGTCTCGTCGAGTACGCGCGCACCTGGGAGGGCCGCCCTCTTTATCTGTTTGTCATCGCGTCGCCGGAGCGCATTGCCGCCATTGACCAGCTCACGGCTGACCTGACCCGATTTGCCGATCCTCGTGGACTCGCGCCCGCAGAGGTCGACCGTCTCGTCGCCCGGCTGCCTGTCGTCGTCTGGATGATGCATGCCGTGCACGGCAACGAGATTTCCTCGTGCGACGCCGCGTTGTTCGAGGCGTACCATCTGCTCGCGGCAGAGCACGATCAGGCGATGGACGCCGTCCGGAAGAACGCGGTCGTGTTGATCGATCCTCTCCAGAATCCGGACGGTCGCGCGCGGTTCATCTCGCAGACGCTTCTGGGCCGAGCCGCTGATCCCGATCCGAATCCGGTATCGGCCGAGCACGACGAACCATGGCCCGGGGGGCGCTCGAATCACTATCTCTTCGACATGAACCGCGACTGGTTTGCACAGTCGCAGCCTGAAACGCTCGGCCGCATCAAGATCGGACTCACGTGGCATCCGCAGGTCGTCGTGGATCTGCACGAGATGGGCGGCGAATCCACGTATTACTTCGCTCCTCCTGCGGATCCGCTGAATCCGTACATCACCAAGACCCAGGCCGGCTGGCTCGAAGCGTTCGGCCGCGCCAACGCGGCGCGATTCGACAGCCGCGGGTTCCCCTATTTCATTCGCGAGCTGTACGACTCGTTCTATCCGGGCTACGGCGAGTCGTGGCCCATCTACAACGGCGCGGTCGGCATGACGTACGAGAAATCGTCGGCACGCGGCCTCGTGTATCGCCGCCGCGACGGCACGCTGCTCACGTATCGCGATGGCGTCGTGCAGCACTTCACGGCAGCGCTGACGACCATGGAAACGGCGGCAGCACACCGGGAACAGTTGCTGCGCGATTTCCTGGAGTACAGGCGAAGCGCTGTGGCCGACGGCGAACGCACCGCGCCGCATGACTACGTCCTCGTGCCTGGACGCGATCCCTCGAAGGCACGGCGGCTCGCGGAGCTGCTGGTGCTCCAGGGGATCGAGGTGCGACAGACGACGGAACCGTTGGCGGTGACACCGGGCAAGACGATTGCGGCAGGAGCGTTCCTCGTGTCCGCGGCCCAGCCGTCCGGACGCCTGGTACGCAATCTGCTCGAGGCGCACGTGCCGCAGCCGGAGTCGTTCGTCAAAGAGCAGGATCGCCGCCGCCGCAACCGGATGAGCGATCAGTTCTACGACGTCACCGGATGGAGCCTGCCGTTGCTGTCGGGCGTCGAGATCGCCGGGCTGGATCGCGCGACGTCCGTACGCGCGACGCCACTCGGAACAGCAGCGCCTGCTCCGCGCCAATTGCCTGGCGCGAAGGTCGGGTACCTGGTGCCGTGGGGCTTCGACGCGGCCAGTCTCATCGCGCAGGCACTCTCCGCAGGCGTCCGGGTGCGCCACGTTACAGAGCCTTTCACCCTGGGCGGCCGGAAGTACACCGCTGGCACCGCAATCGTCCGCGTGTCGGACAACGATCAAACGACGATCGAGAAGTTCGGCGCGCTCGTCAAGGCCGCGCCAGACGTCGAGGTCGTACCGATCGACACCGGGTTGGTGGATCAGGGCCCCTCACTCGGCAGCAGCGACGTTGTCCCATTGAAAGCGCCGCGCGTGCTCCTGCTGTGGGACACGCCGACGTACTCGCAATCGGCCGGCTGGGCGCGCTTCGTCCTGGAGCGACGATTTCACCAGCCAGTCACGGCCGTGCGCGTGAGCTCGATCGGACGCATCGAGCTGTCATCGTTCGACGTCATCGTGATGCCGTCAGGCAGCTACGGGTCGGCGCTTGCCGACGATCAGGTGCGACATTTGAAAGAATGGATCCGCGCCGGCGGCACGCTCGTCACCATCGCCGATGCGTCTCGTTGGGCCACGGGGGAGAAAGTGGGGTTGCTCGACACGCACACCGAGCTGCGCGACGGCAAACCCGACGTGGATGCCGCGGAGAAGGACAAGAAACCTCAAGAGCCTTCCCGCCCGTTCGATCTTGAAAAGGCAATTGCTCCCGAACACGAGCAGCCGGAGAACACACCGGGTGCCGTACTGCGCGTCACGCTCGACAACGAGCACTGGCTGACCGCCGGTCAGGACGCCGAGACCGCCGCCCTTGTCGAAGGCCAGCGCGTGTTTGCGCCAATCAAGCTCGATAAAGGGCGCAACGTCGGGTTGTATGCCGCCAAGGACCGTCTGGTCGCCGGCGGCCTCGTCTGGGACGAGGCACGCGAGAGCCTCGCGCAGAAAGCATTCCTGATCGAAGAGCCAGTCGGCCGCGGCCACCTCGTCGCGTTTGCCGAGGATCCCAACTTCCGGGCGTTCACGGAAGCCACGGAACTGCTCTTCGCCAACGCCGTGCTGCTCGGACCCGCATACTGACGTGTGTAGTCCGTAGTCCGTAGTCCGAAGTTCGTAGCGAACCCCGGCCGAAGACCGAAGACCGAAGACCGAAGACCGAAGACCGAAGACTGAAGACCGAGTATGAAGTCTCCAACATCGATCTCCCTGGAGTGGACCGGCGATCTCGTCTTCCGCGTTGACGCGGCCGGCGGACGATCGCTCGTCACCGACGGCAACGGCAAAGCGGGCATCTCGCCCGTGGAGCTGCTGGCCGCGGCCACGGCAAGCTGCATGGCGGTCGACGTCGTCCACATACTCACACGGTCGCGTCTGCAGGTGGACGCCTGCCGCGTGCGATTCACGGGCGATCGCGCGGACGCCGAGCCTCATCGTCTGACGCGCGTGCACATGGCGTTCGAGCTCGAAGGCGTCATTCCGCAGGCGCAGCTCGATCGCGCGCTGCGGCTGTCCCGTGAGAAGTACTGTTCGGTCTGGAACTCGCTTCGCGAAGACCTTCCTCTCGACGTGACCACGAGCATCGCCTCGCGTCCACCTGCCTAGCGGGAGGCATTCCGTGTCAGATCCCGTTCCCGCAACCAGATCGCGTCTCGACTGGCTCGACTGGCTGCGCGGCGTGGCGGTCCTCGTCATGATCGAGGCCCACACGGTGGACGCGTGGACGCGGGTCGCGGATCGCAGCACGCCCGACTTCGGCCGCGCATTGATCGTCGGCGGCATGGGTGCGCCCCTGTTTCTGTTCCTCGCGGGCGTCGCGGTCGCCCTCGCGGCGGAGTCACGCGTACGGCGCACTGGCGATGCGCGCGCGGCGGCGCGATCGGTCCGGCGGCGCGGATGGGAAATTTTCGGCCTCGCGTTTCTGTTCCGCCTCCAGTCCTACCTGCTCAATCCAGGCGCCAGCGTCGACGGACTCCTGAAGGTCGACATCCTGAATGTGATGGGGCCGTCGATCGTGCTCGCGGCCTGGCTGTGGCAGCTCGGCGCAACGCGTCTGGGAAGAATTGGCGCATTGGCCGGAGCCACGATGGCGATTGCGGTGGTGACCCCGCTCGTGCGCACGTGGTCGGTCGTGGCGGGACTGCCCGACGCCGTGGAGGCGTACATCCGGCCGCTTCCAGGGCTGTCGAACTTCGCGTTCTTTCCCTGGAGCGGATTCGTCACCGCAGGCGCCGTGGCCGGCCTCACGGTGGCAGCCGCCTGGCGCGCAGGACGACTCGGTGTCGCCGCCCTGGGCTTTGGGGGCGCCGGCGTCGCGCTTGCGGCCGCGGGCTACACGCTGTCTTTCCAGCCGATGCTCTATCCCGACTCCAGGTTCTGGACGACGTCGCCGACGTTCTTCCTCCTGCGGGCAGGTGTCCTGACAACAGGACTGGCGGCCTCCTACGCCTGGGAGATGCGTCCCTGGCGGCACGGCTGGAGCCCAATGGTGGAACTTGGCAGGAACTCCTTATTCGTCTACTGGATCCACGTGGAAATGGTGTACGGCGTTCTGGCGACGCCCCTTCGCCGCGCCCTGTCTCTCGAGCAGGTCTTCCTGGCCAATGTCGCGATGTGCATTCTCATGGTTCTGGCCATCCGCCTGAAGGACCACCTGCTGAGCCGGCTGGGCTCCGCGCCGCGCCTCGGAGGGTCCAGTCCGCAGGCTACCTCAGCAGGTTGCGAGCGGGGCGGTTGAGATTCCGCGTCTCCCGCCGGTAGAATCTCCCGATTCAGCGTGCCCCGGGACTCCCCCCGGGGGAGCCGTACGGACTTCGCCATGATCAACGTTGCGGCCATTCGGATGCAGCAGTTCGGTGTGCAGTTCTACCAGGCGTCGCTCACGGCGAACGACATCGACAAGCTGGTCCGATTCGAGGTGCTGCGGTACGGCGATCAGGCCCACCAGCCCGTGCGCGGTGGCCGTCGTCCGGCCGCGAAGATTAACTGGGACCTGCTCGAACGGCGGATCGCGTCGAGCGAGAAGTCGTACCAGCGCCAGATCATCCGCCGGAAGATCGAAGAGCTGGTGCAGTACTACGAGCAGTGCCGGCAGGCGCGCGACCTGCCGTCGATTGCCGGCGCCGTCATCATCTCGTGTGATGAGCGACTTCGGTTCGAGCCCGCCACGCCCGACAGCCTTGTTGGCACGTTGAAAGTGCCGGAGCGCGAGGGCATCCTGCGCGCGATCGACGGACAGCATCGGCTTCTCGCGCTGCATGCGGCACTCGAGTCGTTCGGTGATGAGCGGTTCACGGTGCCGGCCATCATCTTCGACCAGCTGCCCGAAGACCACATCG